>CAMWXA010000218.1 GCA_947178035.1 uncultured Lachnospiraceae bacterium
TGGATCTGCTGTCAGATAAGGAGGTATGTGATATGACGATGGCGCAGTTTTCAAGGGACGATATGCTGATCTATCAGGGCCGCGAAGAGGGCCGTGAGGAAGGCCGCGAGGAGGGCCGCGAGGAAGGCCTTAGGGCATTTATACTGGACAAGGTAGAAGACGGAGTGCCGAAAAGTACAATTATACAAAAACTGCAAAAACATTTTGCGTTAGATGAAAATACAGCAAGGCAGTATTATAAGGCATATGTAAAATAAAGCACAGAGGTTTTAGAGAAGTGCTGTCTGAACGGATGCACCAGTGCATTTTATTGAGTGTGGCAGATATTATTTTCAGAGTGGAAAAAACAGGGGCATTCCAGGGAAACGGGATTCCCCTTGTTTAGTTACAGGATAGACCAAAGCGGCATTATGATATGGTTTGTTTTCAATATATTACTGTGAAACATTAACTTCCGGGTAGCCAAGAAAGCGCAGACTACCCCCACTACAATTAAGAATTATTAAGAGGATAAGGAAAAATGAAAAAGGAAAAAGTCATGGATGAGATTTTTGTAGAGACGCTGAAGGAAGCGGCTCGGATGGCATTTACGAATTTGTTAAAAAACCATTCGGATGAGCATTTTTATTATTGCACATTAGTGCTAATAGAGGGAGTGGGATGTCCTGCAATTTCAGCAATGTCCAAAGAAGCATTAGATACAGTAGTGCAAAAATATAAGGAAGAGTATAGGGATGATACTCCAGAAGATGTTTTGAGAAAGGAATTAAAATGGTCATATGCAGATTCACCATATTGTATATATGGTGAACAGTATTTTGCAAAAGTACAAAAGATGACAAAGGAAAGGGATATTCTTGCAGGCGAAAATTTTATGCAGGAGTATGAGTTCCGAATGGATTCCATGGAAAAAGTTATGGCAGATTTGGATAAGGAAGGTGTTTTTGGGAAGGGAGAAAAAAGAAAACATATAGTTGTTATGGCTGAAGTAATGCCGCCTGATTATACAAATACAAAAAGAGCTTTGAGGTTAAATTCAAGAGAAACTTTGCAAGAGTGGCTGGAGGAGGCAGCAGAACCAGAAGAATTTTAAAAATAAATAAGTGTGGTTGTCTGTATGTATAAAGCCAGTAGGGAAGGATACGCAGCATTATATACCGCACCTGCCAGACCGTCGACGGTCCGCTATGCCGGAGGGCTGCCTGGAGCAGGTGACGGATCAGAACGAGCATATGTATGTCCACAACTACTACGACATGAACGGCCGCGTGACGCGCAGACCCTGTTGAACGGGCAGGAGTGTAGTCACAGAACGGATGTATGGATTCTTAGTGTTACGAACTTTCAACTGTCAAGAAATAAAAATTATGTCGATATATTAAAAAACTTATAAAAGGGTTTATTTGTCTACGAAAAAAATTCAGGCACAGGTTAACAGTGTTATAACGGATAGACAATTTTGAGAACAAGATGGGGGATGTGGAAACTACCTGTAAAACCAGGAGGAAAAATGAGTAGAGGAAGAGTAGCTGGAATTATATTATATGGAGATATCAAAGATGAAAAAAATAGTTGGAAAAAGTGGATTTCCTATGTCCGACGGGAACAGCCTTGAAAGCCAGTATGACGCGGAATGCCTGTATGCTGGCACGGTTGAGAATGGAAAGGCGTCCAGATTTTTATACTATAACGGTGAGCTATGGGCAGAACTAGACCAGAATCAGGAGACTGCAGGCAGGTATGTACTGGGATATGGTGTGGCGCAGTTATAGACTTCAATTTCTGTCCGAATGAAGCACTAATTACCTATTGTAAAATAATTATAGAAGGAGAATGTATGTAACCAGCATACAGTAAACAATAACATGGATATAAAAACGAGAATGGAATTTATGGATTTATTAAAACAGGCAATAAAATCAAATGAAATTGATAAAGTTAAAGAGATCTTAACGAGAGAGCCAGAACTCATTCACAGTAAAACCAGATCTGGCGGAACCTTATTACATGATGTGTCAGAATATGGAACCATTCAAATGGCAGAACTTTTATTAAGTATGGGAACTGATATTACAGTAGAGAGTTCGGCTTGTGGTACTGCTTTGACTTGCGCAGGCACTCCAGAAATGGCAGAGTTCTTGATGGATCATGGTATGTTACCCTTTTAAGATATTGCAGATAAAAGAAATCCGCTGTTTTATAATATCAGTCTTGGTAATGGGGAAAAACCAAAACCAATGATAAAATATTGGTTCAATTATGAAAAGAACAGGCTGAATGAAGAAGAACAGAAAAGTTTGTGTGATAAAGTTTATGAGCGGTTAAAAATAGCAGCGAACAATAAGATGTTAAAAGAATTGGGGTTTAATAGATGACTGAAGAACTATAATACACGATAAACTAATCATGGTAAATCTTTGGTGTAGTTGGCAGCAGCGTATTTTTGAATTGAGTGATATCGGGAAACTATGTGATGTTTTTTTAATTGAATGGAAATACATCGAGCCATTTCAGTATAACCATATACAAAAAATGAGTCTTCTATCTACTGATGGTGCAGATAAACAGAGAGGCAGTGTGCTACAGCTACGGCCTGTGCGGAAACCGCCTGAAAAAGGTGGATAAAAATGGAAATGAGATGTATACTTACAATGTAAAGAACCAGCTGGTCAGCAGAAAGTCTGAAAAGGCAGAAACCTGCTACAGATATGACCTGCAGGGTAATGTATTAGAGGCGACAGGAACGGAACAAGCTTGAATCTGTTAAATGTTCTTAGAATTTTGAACGAAATCAAAAGGAGTAGAATTATATGGATAACGGTGTAAAAGTTTTGGAAAATTTACTATATGGTGATAAAGACGGATTTGAAATAGTCCTAAGAATGGGACAAGGGATTGATAATATAAAATTTAACGAAATATGCAATAAACTTGTTGAATTGAAGAACAAGTGGGGTGAGAGTGCCTATGTGCCCAAAGCATTTATGCAGATTTTTCTGGAATTTAGAGAATGCTGTGAAAATTCATTAGTGTTTTATGATGAAGATGAGCAAATTGATATCTTGCAGCACATAGATAAAATATTAGATCTGGTAAATGAAATAATATGCGAATAAATGATGTTGGGGATACGAGCATTCTAAAGGAATTATTGAGCAAAGCAATCAAAGTAACAGACCTATGGAAGAAATTGAGGATGAAAAGGGAAATTGTCAGAAAGGATAGAAGGTAATGTATGGGAGAGCAAAATATTGAAACGTTATATGCAAGCATAGAAAAGGAAGACTATGAAAAGTTTCAGGAAATTATGGATGAGGTTCGAAAGGGAAAGATTTTTGAATTGAGCGATATCGGGAAATTATGTGATGTATTCTTAATGGAATGGAAACATATTGAGCCATTTCAGTATAGGCATATACAAAAAATGATTCTTCTTTCTATCAACGAAACAGATAAAAGTGCTGGATTAGAGATATTAGCTGATAAGTTGAATGAAATAGAAATAAAAGAGCCCATTCATGTAAAGAGCTTTTTGTCTTTCATATTTTTCAATCTTTCGGACGATGAGTGCATGTTTTTTGCTGATCTGTTGGCAAAACAATCGATGAAAGAAGATTTAAAAAATGAAATTATGAAGTTAAGTGATACGAAGGACAACAGAATGCAAGAAATGTTAGAAAAAATAATAAAAAGATTTTAGTGTTACCGAATCTGAACAAGCCAGAACCCAAAGTTTTTCATTTTGCGCACGATTTCATTGTTAAGTGCTTAAAGTGTGTTTTCCAGAGCACGACGATCAGAGCGTGGCTGCAGTCCATGCGGTCGGGTCAGTGGGGCAGTTATCGGCAGCGGTGGCGGACAGAGCCCAGCGGCAATGCCATGGACATCTCTATGACATGACCTACATGATAAAGAACGTTTGTTTGATATTGTGGTAGAACAGGCGGGAGCATTTCGAGGGGGATTCTGGAAATCAGAATGCCCTTTTATTAAATATGATGCAAATATGACACATTTGTCTGATACAATGGGGACAGATACAAAGCATATGCTATATCAAGTTTTAATCAATTCAGAAAAAGGACAGGCGATGTTCCCGCAGAACTGCGGACAGGGCAGGACAACAAAAAATTAATTGTGCAGTACAGGGAGAGGGACTGGGAATTCGTCAGCAGGATCGCATTTCATAGTATTGTACCGTGAAAGGAATATAAAATCATATGAATTACTTAGAAATTATTCTGAAGAATGTGAAAAAGTATTATCTGGATCAGATTATAGGCAGATATATTCAATACAATGTGTTAGATATCATCTCATCACATTTTTATGATAAAAGGAAGCAAAAAGATATAGAATATTCAGATATAGAAAACTTACAAACCTATTTTAATGAAAGCGGAACATGTAATATTTATTTGAAAAAAGTTCAGATGGGTATGGAATTAAACGAGGTTTTAATCTTAGTTGGTTACGATGGGGACAAAGGAGATATTACACTAAGCTTTTTGGAAGAACAATTTAGGCAGATGGAAAAGAGCAGACTAAAGAGTAATTTCTGCATGTTTATTCAGAAGCTGGTTGAACTTAGTAAATGTTGTGAGATAGACGAGATAATATTAGGTTACGAACCGGCGGAAGATGATGACATGAAAATTATGGAAATCAGCAAGGAACAAATAACGAATTTTAATGAGGACATCCATCGGTCAGAAGTAATACAAGTATTTTATAATATTGTTAATGAAACCTTAGTGAGATTTTATAACATTCCAGCTTCGCGATAATGCGTGGTTTATTCCCGCAGATACAAATGATATGATCATCCGGCATGAAGAGCGGGGAGGAAAGTACTCCTATTATAATTACCAGCGCGGACATGGAAAAGACTCTTATCTTTTGCGGGCAGTGGGGCTGAACGAGGAATTTTATGTGATACGTTGGAATGGGGAGGAATACCTGATAACCACGAAATGCAAAGGGGATAAAGTGACAGGTTTCGCAGTTTATTATATGCATGGTAAGGGTACATACGGCTGGCTGTTATATCAGGAGAAAACAGGAGCGGGACAGATTATGACAAGATATTATTCCTATATTGACGATCCGGAAGGGAAAGGAACTTACAGGCCGGAATATGAGTTTTTATTTGATTAAGGGAAATACAGATGCCTGGATGGAAAGGCCGCCATATTAAAGGAGGCGTGACATCACAATACGAGTATGACAATGCAGGAACCCTGTTAAAAGATGACAGGGCATGGTATGATATGACGAGAAGATTTATACGAATGCGTCATTTGAACCAGATGTGGGAAATGCGGAAAAGTCAATTGAAGGTATTGCAGTACAGACCACAGATGGACAAAGGGTAACTATTTCGATAAATAATGCACAGATTGTAGGATTTAAGAAAGAATGGTGGCAGATTTGGAAAAAATAAAGCTAGTAATAGAAAGTGACAGGTTTATAGAAGTAGTGAATCCGTTTGGAGAAAAAAGTAAAGATTATATCTGCAAAAATACTTTTATTTTTGAAAAAAGAATGATATATGGAGTTATTTGTGAACATGGTGGAGGCGGCGAATCAATTTCGCGCCTTCTCACGAATGAAACGTCATTGAAACAGGAAAAGATATATATTGACGATGTTGAATCTAAAGCTTCAGATATAGAAAAACTCGGCTGGTATGTAGGAAAAACGTTATATTCCCGTGGAGTGATAAAGAGGGAATTGAGTTCTGAACAGGCATTAGCATGTGCAATAAAAAAACACCATCGTTATAATAATATTGCCGATATTGTAAAAGAATTTCATTTGACACCAGGCAAATTGGGCTATGGCCTTTCTCGAAATTGTGAATGGGAAATGTGGAGAGCATCAATGGCTATTGGATATGCGAATAATAAAATGATCTATTGTTTTCCATGGATGGATTCGTTATGTTTTTATGATTGTATGTATAATTCATCGGTATTTCGCTTCTTTAAGAAGTTAACAGGCGAGGGAGCAATCATTATTTTGCCAACATCTCGAAAGGAAAATGTGAGTGGACTTGCGGACAGCGTCATTCAAATTCATAGTCCCCGGTTTGAACGTAGTATTTCAGAAAGTCCATATTTTAAAGAACATTTCAGGTAATGTCAGAATAGGGATGGCAACATTGCAACTTGTGCAGATTAAGGCTGATGATGTGACAAAGAGTCATGCTGGGTCTGTGAAACAATATGAAGTGGATACTGGAATAAAGTACAAATAATGTGATGGACGCGTCAAAAGATAAATTTTTGTGTGAACATGATGATATTTGGTAATAAATCATTGAATTCAGGTATTACAATTTATCCGTTTGTTTCTACTGTCATAATATGCAAGTATATGAATGTTAAAAAATAAGGATTTAAGGTTCAGAATGTTTGATATCATCAAATGTACGTTAACAAATAGAAAGAGGGAGAAATGATGGTACAGATAAAAAATCAAATAACAAGGCAGAAAGCAAATATAGAAGAGTCAGATTTACGGGAGTTGGAGGAGGACGGCAGCATCAGGAGCCTGAAAAACGGCAGATTAACGGAACCACACACCCCCTATGACGCGCTGAACCAGCTGAACAAAGTGCAGTACCCATCTTACACAGAGGAACTGTACTACGACAGGGCGGGCAACCGGACAAGACATATAGCAAAGGGCGTGGAGGAGCTCTATAAACATAACCCAAGGTTCGCCAAAAAGATGAAAGAAAAGCTGCAACATAATGTGAAAAGTATATTTCACATCTTGTTTATGCTTGAATGAAAGGAAGGATGGAATTATGGAATTAGAAAAATATTCCAGGAAGGAAGCAAACAAGATCATTAAACAAAGATTTAGTGATTTCATGAAATCTGAAGGTTTTATAAAGCGAAAGGGAATAACAGGTCATTTTTTTAGGGTAAAGGAGCATTTTATACAATATATTTTACTAGACCTATCAAGTTCTATTCCAGATTTTGAATGTCAGCTTTTTCCCGCTTATTTATATGAAAATGGGTATAGCAGGTATGCAAAACAAGATTTAAGCGTGTTAGAAGAACGGCTGCCTAAGGAACATCGCAGGACATCTTTTACACGTATATCTGACAATTATGGCAAATATCCCATTGATCAGTTTGATGAGGTATGGGAAAATCATAAGTACCTTATTAAAGAGTTGGCGATTCCTTATTTAGATGGAATGGATTTTGACAAAACAATTAAATTATTCCAAAATGGGAGGGATGAAATATTCAGAATACTAA
>CAMWXA010000219.1 GCA_947178035.1 uncultured Lachnospiraceae bacterium
GTTATCAATAAAGGTTTGACGGAAGAAGTTATTTTACAAGGGGCAACGCTTGCCTGTGCGGGCGGCTGGAACCGGGTAAAACTCTATTTTATGCTTGGACTGCCGACGGAGACAGAAGAGGATATCAGGGGAATTGCTGCGCTTTCCAACAAGATAGCAGTTGCTTTTTATGAGACTGTACCAAAGGAAAAAAGAAACGGAAAGGTGCAGATTGTCGCCAGCACGTCCTTCTTTATTCCTAAGCCGTTTACCCCATTTCAATGGGCACCGCAATGTACGAAAGAACAGTTTTTAGAGAAGGCTTATATGACAAGAAGGGCGATCACGGAACAGTTGAATCAGAAAAGCATCAAGTATAATTGGCATGAGGCTGATGCCAGCGTTATGGAGGGAATTCTTGCCCGCGGTGACAGGCGTTTATGCGAGCCAATTCTGAAAGCATATCAAAAAGGCTGCATCTTTGATGCGTGGGGAGAGTACTACAAACACGATATATGGATGGAGACTTTTGCGGAATGCGGTATTGATACAAACTTTTATACGACGCGTGCACGCAGTCTTGACGAGATTTTTCCATGGGATTTCATTGACTGCGGCGTTTCAAAGGAGTTTTTAAAGCGGGAATGGCAGCGGGCGCTTGACGAACAAGTGACGCCGAACTGCCAGCAGCAGTGCAATGCCTGTGGAGCAGCAAGATTTCAGTGTGGGATATGTATCGCGAAATAGGATGTCAATTTACAGCGTTGGAGCTGTAACAGTTTGGAGGGAAACGTGAAACTAAGAGTTAAATTTTCAAAGCATGGCGTCCTTAGATTTATCGGGCACCTGGATGTCATGCGTTATTTTCAGAAAGCAATACGCCGCGCAGGAATTGATATTGCGTATTCGACAGGTTTTAGCCCACATCAGATTATGTCCTTTGCAACCCCGCTTGGTGTGGGGCTTGAAAGCAATGGGGAATATATGGACATTGAAGTCAATACACTGACAAGCTCTAAAGAGTTGACCGATTTGCTCAATGCACAGATGGTCGATGGCATCGAAGTGCTGGAAGTCAAACTTCTTCCAGACAATGCTGGAAATGCGATGGCAAGCGTTGCAGCGGCACGCTATACCATTGCTTTCCGTGAAGGGTATCAGCCTGACTTTTTGACCAAATCGGTAATCGGTGACTTCTTTGGTCAAGATAAAATTATTGTGACGAAGAAAACGAAAAAAAGCGAATCAACCTTTGATAT
The DNA here is from genome assembly GCA_947178035.1 of uncultured Lachnospiraceae bacterium. GTDB lineage: Bacteria > Bacillota > Clostridia > Lachnospirales > Lachnospiraceae > COE1. The sequence continues at coordinate 1,239 of CAMWXA010000219.1, forward strand.
GAAACCTTATCTTTATATGTGTGATTTTGACGAGGAAAATAAGTCAATCTGCCTGACGGTTGATGCAAGCAGTGCTGGCAACATCAAGCCTGCGCTTGTTGTCAAAGCTATATTTGACTATAAGGATCAGGCGTTCGATGAATTTGCATTGTTAATTACACGTGAGGAGACTTATACCAATGTTGGAACCGCGGAAGATATTCAGTTAAAACCGCTTGGATTCATTGGGAGCGATTATGGATGAATATGTCCTATACTGACAAATATTATTGAAGGATGCGAAATTCTTTAAGGAGGAATGATTGCGGATGGGAGCCATGCGCTATATTATAACAAAATATAAAGATGGAGTACTGTCATTTGTATTGGACACCAAAAGTGGCAAAATGGAATCGGTCGTTTTCACATCTTCCGACGAAAATGCGAAAATAGGGGATATTTTTGTTGCAAAGGTGAAAAATGTCGCACAACAGATTCATGCGGCATTTATTGATTATGCACCAAACAAGAAAGGCTATCTGCCGATTAATATTGATTATGCGCCTATCATAACAAACCGCCAGTATGATGGCAGAATATTGGCTGGAGATGAAATCTTAGTACAGCTTGAGAAGGAAGCTGTGCGAACGAAGGAGCCCGTATTTACCACAAATCTGTCATTGGCTGGCAAATATAGTGTCATTTCTTATGGCAACACTTACAAAGGCGTATCAAGAAAGTGCTCCAAAATTGAGAAGGAACAGCTTCGAACAGCTATTCCGCAGGAAATCGAATGTGGTGTTATCATTCGCACAAATGCAGTATCACTATTGCATACATCCGATGTGGATGGCACAAAAAGCACAACATCGCTGCCTTTATGCAGTACATCTGGCACAATGATTTCAGAAGACAGAGCATCGTCAACTTTGTATACAGACAAGACTGCATACATAGATGTGCTTAAGCCAGTCAGGGATGAGATTCTATATCTAAATGACAAAATGTCCGCCCTGCTTCATGATGGAATGCATAGAACATGTTATAGTCGGATCTGGAATGCAGCGCCTTCCTATCTGACCAGTTTGCGGGATGAGGGAATTTTATATCAGCAGATTGTTACAGACAATCCACTGATTTATAATGAAATAAAGGATTTTGCGGCATTTTACATGCCAGAGCAGCTATCCAATATTTCGCTGTACCAGGATGATTCGTATCCACTGATGAAACTTTACCGTGTAGAAACACAGCTTGACGAACTGCTTGCAAAAAAAGTCTGGCTCAAATCCGGTGCCTATCTGGTTATTGAAAAGACAGAGGCAATGTATGTAATCGATGTCAACTCTGGAAAGAATATTTCGAAAAAAAATAATGCAGAGTACATCTACCAGATTAATCTTGAAGCCGCTGATGAAATTATGCGGCAGATTCGTCTCAGAAATCTCTCTGGGATGATACTGGTTGATTTTATCAATATGGATGATGCTGCAAAAGACAATACACTTTTGCAGGAGTTAAGAATTCTTGCCAAAAGAGATCATATTCTCACAACGATCGTCGACATCACAGCGCTTGGACTTGTAGAAATCACGCGAAAGAAGACAACAAAATCGCTTGCGGAACAAATTTATCATTAAAAATCGAGCAAAAAGAATATTGACAATTACGCCCAACAATGCTAATATATATGAGTATGCCGCATAACTAGGTTCAAGTGTATTTCTGAAATACTACCAAAGTTAGCGAGTAATTATTTAGGAGGTGCAATATGTACGCAATTATTGCAACAGGTGGAAAGCAGTACAAGGTTTCCGAAGGAGATGTAATCAAGGTAGAAAAGCTTGACGCAGAGGCTGGAAACACTGTAACTTTTGACAATGTAATTGCTGTTAGCAATGATTCTCTCAAGGTAGGCGCTGATGTAGCAAATGCAACTGTTTCCGCAACTGTTATGGAGCAGGGCAGAGGTAAGAAAATCATCGTTTACAAGTACAAGAGAAAGACAGGCTATCACAAGAAGAACGGTCATAGACAAGCATACACTCAGGTTAAGATTGATAAAATCAACGCTTAATAGATGTTGTTCGTTTCGATAGTATGACTACGATTGTTATTTTTAAATCCAAAAACAGCTACAAAGGATTCACCTGTATGGGACATGCAGGCTTTGGACAGTCAGGCAGTGATATTGTATGTGCCGCAATTTCTATTTTAGTAATTAACACGCTGAATTCTATAGAAGAATTGGCGAGAGAAAAGATCATTACAGAAAGCGATGAAAAAGAAGGCTGTATAGAATGTCATTTTCCTGATAAAATCAATGAAAAGACAAAGCTTTTCATGGACTCTCTGGTGATGGGTTTAAAAGGGATCGAACAAAATTACGGCAAGAAATATTTCGAGCTCATAATCAAGGAGGTGTAGTACCATGATGAAGTTAAATCTTCAGTTTTTTGCTCATAAAAAGGGAGTTGGTTCTACTAAGAATGGTAGAGATTCCGAGTCTAAGAGATTAGGTGCAAAGAGAGCAGATGGTCAGTTCGTAAAGGCAGGCAACATTTTATATAGACAGCGCGGAACAAAGATTCATCCGGGTGTCAATGTTGGAATCGGCGGAGATGATACATTGTTTGCATTGGTTGACGGTGTACTCAGATTCGAGAGAAAAGGAAGAGACAAAAAGCAGGCTTCCGTTTATCCTGTAGAGGAGAAATAAGACCACATTACGAATCTACGAAGGCTTCAGGTTTCACCTGAAGCCTTTTCCATATAGCAATTTATCCAAATAACAGCTCTTTAAAGAAAGGTTGAAATAAATGTTTGCAGATAGAGCCAAAATATATATCAGAAGTGGCAAGGGCGGGGATGGACATGTATCCTTCCGACGTGAAAAATACGTACCAAACGGTGGTCCTGACGGCGGAGACGGCGGCAATGGTGGAAGCGTAATATTTGAGATTGATGAGGGACTGAATACGCTGACTGATTTCCGCCATATCAGAAAGTATTGCGCACAAGACGGAGAACAGGGCGGAAAGCGGAACTGCCGTGGAAAGAACGGGGAGGATATTATTATAAAAGTCCCCGAAGGAACTGTTATAAAGGAATTAGAATCCGGAAAAATTATCGCTGATATGTCAGGTGAAAATCGCAGACAAACGATACTAAGTGGCGGGAAAGGTGGTAATGGCAATCAGCATTATGCCACCTCCACCATGCAGGCACCCAAATATGCCCAGCCAGGGCAGCCATCAAAGGAGCTAAATCTTTTTCTTGAACTGAAGGTAATTGCAGATGTAGGCCTCGTCGGATTTCCTAATGTCGGAAAGTCGACATTCTTGTCGCGCGTCACAAATGCGAGACCTAAGATTGCTAATTATCATTTTACAACATTAAATCCCAATCTCGGTGTTGTGGACCTTGATGATGGAGGCGGCTTTGTGATTGCTGACATTCCAGGTCTCATAGAGGGGGCTTCTGAGGGAGTGGGACTCGGACATGAGTTTCTTCGCCATATTGAGCGTACAAAGGTACTGATTCATCTGGTTGATGCAGCTTCAACAGAAGGGCGGGATCCCATTGCAGATATCTATGCGATCAACAAAGAGCTGGAAGCTTACAATGCAGAAATTGCCCACAGACCTCAAGTAATCGCTGCGAATAAAATCGATGCAATCTATGCCGGCAGTGAGGAAAATCCTGTTGACAGGATATAAAAAGAATTTGAACCCAAAGGAATCAAAGTATTTCCCATCTCGGCTGTTTCGGGTCAGGGAGTGAAAGAACTTTTGTATTTTGTAAAAGATATGCTCTCCCAAATGAATGAGCCTCCGATAACCTTTGTGCCTGAATTTAATCCAGATACGGATATTGTTGTAGGCAATGAACCTTATACAGTCGAATTTGACGAAAAGAAAAATGAATATGTCGTTGAAGGTCCCCGGATTGAGAAGATGCTTGGATATACAAACCTTGAATCAGAACGAGGCTTTAAGTTCTTCCAGGAATTTCTTAAAAACAATGAAATACTGGATAAATTAGAGGCGCTCGGCATTCAGGAGGGCGATACAGTGCGGATGTATGGACTGGCATTTAACTATTATAAAGAATAAGCGAAAGGAAATGATACTTCATGATGACAAGTAAACAGAGAGCATACTTAAAAGGACTGGCAATGAATATAGAGCCTGTATTTCAAATTGGCAAAGCATCCGTGACACCCGAAAATGTGGAGGCAATTTCTGAAGTTTTTAATACACATGAGCTGATTAAAATAGCAGTGTTAAAAAATTGTGTTGATGATCCGAAGGAAATAGCAGCTGTCATCTCTGAGCGCACGCATTCACAAGTCGTTCAGGTAATTGGAAAAAAGATTGTGCTGTACAAACCATTGAAAGAGAATCCCAAAATAATCCTGCCAAAGTAATAGTGGAGGTATTCCATGAAAAGCAGAAAAAAAATTGGCATTATGGGAGGTACTTTTAATCCTATTCATAATGGTCATCTATTGCTAGCCATGAAGGCTCAGGAACAGATTTTGCTTGACAAGGTTTTGTTTATGCCAAGCGGCAATTCCTATATGAAAAAAAACGTTTTGAACACGCAGAAAAGAGTTGATATGGTGGCTTTAGCCATAAAGAAATACGCTTACTTCGAGTTGTCCTTAATCGAAGCGCAAAAAGCCGGAAACACATACACCTTTGAAACCCTGCAATTTCTGACAGCGGCAAATCCGGACACACAGTATTATTTTATTATTGGAGCGGATATCTTGTTTCAAATAGAGCAGTGGCGAAATCCGGGGAAAATCTTTCAGATGGCCGTATTGGTATGCGCAGTGAGAGATGACTATGATTTTGATGCGATTCAGAAAAAAGGAAATGCTTTGGCAGAATCAGGTGCAGATATTATTTATCTCAACATGCCTAAATTAGATGTATCATCTACAGATATAAGAGCAAAAGTGAAAAGCGGCCTATCCATTTCAGGGTTCGTTCCACCGGAGGTTGCGCACTATATAGAACAGGAGCATTTATATTATGAAGAAGATTAAGAAATATTTAAAGAAACATCTGACAAAAGATCGGTACCATCATACACTCGGTGTGGCCTATACAGCGATTGCACTGGCAATGCGGTACAATCCCAATCCAAGCAATTCTGATTTCATAAAGAGAGCGGAAACGGCAGGGCTTCTTCATGACTGCGCAAAATGTATGGATAATGACAAAAAACTCCATATCTGTGAGAAGAATGGAATTCACTACAGCAGCTTTGAATCCAGCCATCCCTATCTTTTGCATGGAAAAGTAGGCGCCCATATTGCAAAAACAAAGTTTCATATTCATGATGAGGATATCCTTCAGGCAATTACCTGGCACACTACAGGTCGTCCAGACATGTCGCTTCTCGAAAAAATAATATATATTGCAGATTATATAGAACCTTCACGCAGTCCAATACCAGAGCTTGACGAAATCCGGCAGCTTGCATTTATAGATATCGACAAGGCAATGGAGAAAATTTTGTCAAACACACTAAAATTTCTTGAATCAAAGGGAAATCCCATAGATAAAATGACGCAGACGACTTACGATAGTTATGTAAGGCCTACATATAAAGGAGGAAATTTTGCTTGAATACAATAAATACTATCTTAAAAACAATTGTTGATGCTCTTGAGGATAAGAAAGCAGAAAACATACAACTCATAGATATCAGTGAGGTATCTACTGTTGCAGATTACTTTGTGATTACAAATGGCGCAAATAGGAGCCAGATACAGGCATTGTCAGATCACGTCCAAGAGAAACTTGCCCTCAATGGAATCCATCCGAGAAGTGTTGAAGGATATAACGCCGCAAATTGGATACTGATGGATTACAATGATCTTTTGGTTCATATATTCGACAAAGAAAGTCGCAGCTTCTATGACTTGGAACGTATGTGGCGTGATGGAAGAGTGGTGGATCCAAAGTCAATCTAAGGTAAAAACATATTAGAGCATTTTTCAAACACGCTCTAGTGCTCCATCCAGACAGAAATTAGAGTTGTGAGCTG
>CAMWXA010000220.1 GCA_947178035.1 uncultured Lachnospiraceae bacterium
ATCATATTATGGACAACAATGCGTCACTCGACAAAGAGACATATCTGAAAATTGCGAAGCTGACAGCCATTATGAGACTTTCTGATGGGCTGGATCTGAGTAACAGGGGTAAATGCAGCAAATTAAAAGTCGTGAATAAAAACGATGAGCTGGTGCTCACTGTGGAGACGAATGCAGACATGACGCTGGAGTTTGGATTATTTGACAAGTATTCTACTTTTTTTGCAGAGGTGTATAATATCAAACCCGTGCTGCGGCAGAAAAAGAGTAATATATAAGAATAATACGACAAAGTAATGGGGGAATTGAAATGGGTGACAAAAACAGTAAGTCAGACAACAAGATTGATTACAGCAAAGCAGAATATTACTATAATAGGGAATTGAGCTGGATAGCCTTTAACAACCGCGTGCTGGGCGAGGCGAAAGACAAGGATATCCCTTTGTTTGAACGGCTCAAGTTTTTGAGCATTACCGCGTCTAATCTGGACGAATTTTTTATGGTGCGTGTGGCGTCGCTCAAAGACATGGTAAATGCAGGTTACACCAAGAAGGATATCGCCGGAATGACGCCGGCTGAACAGCTGGAGGGGGTTAACCGGGCGACACATGAGCTCGTCGGTATGCAGTATTCTGTCTATAACAGGTCGCTGCTTCCGCTTCTTGCGCAGAATGGGCTTATGGTGGTCGAGAGCCATGAGGATCTCATGAAAAAGGACTGTGCCTTTGTCGACCGGTATTTTCAGGATAATGTGTATCCAGTACTCACGCCGATGGCAGTGGATTCTTCGCGGCCATTTCCGCTGATCAGGAATAAGTCGCTGAATCTGGGAGCTTTGGTATCGAGAAAAACGGTAAAGAGCAGGCGGCATCTGTTTAACAAGAAATCGACACAGGGAAAAGAACTGGAGTTTGCCACAGTTCAGGTTCCAAGTGTACTTCCGCGAATCATACAACTCCCGGAGACAGCAGACGGGACGAAGCGTGTAATATTGCTGGAGCAGATTATCGAGCGGAATATGGATAAGCTGTTTTTGAATTATAACATAGAGTGTTCTTTTCCATTCCGAATCATGAGAAATGCGGATTTCTCGCTTGAGGAGGAAGAGACGGAGGACTTGTTAAAGGAGATTGAGAAGCAGCTCAAAAAGCGGCAGTGGGGACAGGCGATCCGGCTTGAGGTTGAGGAAGGAATAGACAAACGGCTTCTCGATATTATCAAGAAGGAGCTGATGATAGACGAGAGGGATATCTATAGTATTCCCGGACCGCTTGATCTCACATTCTTGATGAAAATGTATGGATTGGAAGGGTTTGAGCATCTCAAATTCAGCCCTTACACACCACAGCCTGTGCCTGAGATTGAGGCGGATGATGATATTTTTGAGCGGATCAGGGAACAGGACATCCTTTTGCACCACCCGTATCAGACTTTTGCGCCTGTTGTTGATTTCATCAAGCAGGCGGCAAAGGACCCGCAGGTGCTTGCCATCAAGCAGACATTGTACCGCGTGAGCGGTAATTCTCCGATTATTGCGGCGCTTGCGCAGGCAGCGGAGAATGGGAAACAGGTTTCCGTACTGGTTGAGCTGAAGGCGCGTTTCGACGAGGAGAACAACATTGTGTGGGCAAAAAAGCTTGAGCAGGCGGGATGCCATGTAATCTATGGACTGGTAGGACTGAAGACACACTGCAAGATTACGCTGGTGGTCAGACGCGAGGAGGAGGGCATCAGACGCTATGTGCATCTCGGCACAGGCAACTATAACGATGCCACTGCAAAGCTTTATACGGATCTCGGTATCCTCACCTGCAATGAGGCGATCGGCGAGGATGCCACAGCAGTCTTTAACATGCTGTCCGGTTACTCGGAGCCCCTGGGTTGGAATCAGTTGGCACTGGCACCATTGTGGTTAAAGGACAGATTTTTGTATTTGATAAACAGAGAAAAGGAAAATGCGATTGAGAAACGGCCGGCGAGGATTGTGGCGAAGATGAATTCTCTGTGTGATCCGGATGTCATTAAGGCGTTGTACGAGGCGGCGGCAAAGGGTGTAAAAATTCAATTGATCGTCCGGGGAATCTGCTGCCTTAGGACAGGAGTGGAAGGTACAAATGACAACATTGAAGTGCGTTCCATCGTGGGCAATTTCCTGGAACATGCACGGATATTCTACTTTGAGAATGCAGGAGATCCAGAGCTGTATATGGCGAGTGCGGACTGGATGCCAAGAAATCTTGAGCGCAGGGTGGAGATTCTCTTCCCAGTGCTCAATGCAGAATTAAAGGAAAAGGTGTGGCATGTCCTAGAAGTGCAGCTGAGCGATACACAGAAAGCACAGTTCCTGCAGGCGGATGGAAGCTATCGCAAGGCGGACAGCAGCTATCAAAAAGCTGATAGTAAGGAAAAGAATGCTGTCAACGCGCAGGAATTGTTCTGCAGGGAATATGTGGCGCTCGCGGCAAAAAAGGAGAAAGCAGAACAGCAGGCGCGCACTTTTAAACCGGAATACAACCAGGCGATCGTGTAAAGATGTTTTCTAAGGCAGCATAGGACACTGCTTAGGAACTGTTCATAAATAACTCATCAATTTGACTTGTCTAAATGTCCATCTGCGGCATCAGATAATCTTGACGTAGCCCGCTACGCCTGCGATTATCTTCTTTGCAGCTGAACATTTATACGGCGTCAAATTAACAAGTTATTTATGAATAGTTCCTTAAGAAAATCGAAAACACTTCACACAGGAAAAACGCAGGAGGCAGCGTTTTTCCGTATAGTGGAATTATGGGAGCATAGAATACAATGATAAAATATATACTTGCATCAGGTTCTCCGAGGCGGCGGGAGCTTTTGGAACTGGCGGGGATAGTCTTTGAGATTTGCCAGGCGCAGGGAGAGGAAAACAGCACGAAGGAAACTCCCGCGGATATCGTGGAGGAGCTTTCGCACAAAAAAGCAGGCGAGGTGGCGCAGCAGTATCTGAAGAAATTTGAAAATGACACGATTGTCATAATTGGAGCAGATACGATTGTGGCATCTGGAAGTGACATTCTGGGAAAACCGAAAGATGCAGCGGATGCAGCGGCAATGCTCACAAAGCTGCAAGGTGATACGCATCAGGTATATACAGGCGTAACACTGATCGTGCTGAAAAAGGGACAGGAAAAACGAGTGCAGGAGGTTATCACCTTCCACGAAGAGACAGATGTGCATATGTATCCGATGACATCAGAACAGATTGCGGCCTATGTGGCGACTGGGGAGCCGATGGACAAGGCGGGGGCTTATGCGATCCAAGGGAAGTGTGCAGTCTATATCAAAGGTATCAATGGGGACTATAACAACGTGGTAGGGCTGCCTGTCGCGAGGCTGATGCATGAACTTTTTGCAAGACAATTGATCTGATTAATGAAAAAGGGTTTACAAAATAGTATGGATACTGTTACAGTGGTATTGGGCATTTATTAAATGCAATTCATATTCATAAATAAATTATTATTAAATAAAAGGAGATCATGAATTATGCACGAGTATGATGAGGCGGTACTGAACTGTTTTTTGAAAAACCAGCTTCAGTTAGTACCGGAAAAGGTAGCTGAAAATATTGACGAGGCGGAGGCATTTCTTGAGGAATGCATGGCGGTAGTCGTCGATTCGCTCGAAGAGGTATGGAATTATTTCGACGAGGAAGGAATCGATCTGGAAGGACAGGAAAAAGAAGAGATCGCGGATGCACCGGAAGTATTTGACATCGGAGATGGAAGATATCTGATCGTTGAGAGTTAAGAAAACATAATGATTGAAGTACATCAGACCGCCGCGAAATGGTATGGATTGATGTTCACAATTATGAAAGAATTGAATCATTGTGAAAGTTAAAGGATAGGTAGACAAGGTGAAAAGAAAAACAAACATTTCAGTATGGCAGTTAAGATTGTTTGAGGGGTTTGACAAGGACATCATGGTCATGCAGCGCGATGAGGAGGAGGTCTTTGACGATGCGATACATGTATTCTTTGAGAAGGAGTACTATGATGCGTATGTCGCAAAAGCCACCAAGTACAGCGGGCATCAGTATGCGTACCATGAGGACAAGCTGGGTGAGGTAATCAACCAGATCTTTGACGAAGATATTCCCGGATTGGTGCTTCATATCAACGCAAATGAGAATGCACCGAAAAATACGCTTGGCGAGGAAAAATATATTGCGTCAAAGGAACTACTGGGATTGAGAGATGCGGCGGACAGTTATCATTTTCTCTACACTGCTGCGATTGACCGATGCAGCAAGGAAGATGCGGTAGCGCGTCTGTGGACCAAGAGCGTCTATATCATAGGACAGCTGCCAGACTTCCGAGTGAAACCCAAAGAGGGTGAGAAGCCTGTGTTTGAGCTCATAACAATGAAGCGGAAGAAGGATGGCGGGAAGGTCACAGCGGACGATTATGACTATGAATCGCTAAAAGTATTTTTGACGATGGACAGTGCCATGCACTTCAATCCAGAGAAAAAGCCAGTTAACAAATATAAGCTTGCCGTGCTGTCACAGCTGCTCAAGGGAAAGCTGCATGTGATCATAGAGCCGCACAGAAACTACTATCTGGAATATGATCCGGCCACGCTTGACCTTGCGGGACACTTGGATATACCACGCTATAATGAAGAGATGGTACGGGCAAGGATCCAGGAATATACGCAGATGGATAAGATTTATATTCTGCTCGCGCCTATGCACAGCGACTATCGATTATCAAGCGGAAATCCCTTTCTGATAAAGGCAGATAATAAAAATATTTTAATGTATTTATTTGAAAAATACGACGATGCGGTCAATTATGTGCTGCAGAATCCTATGACGATGCCCATATTTGACAGTACGTTTCCAATCGGTGTGCTCGACCAGAAGGATAAGCTGCTTTGTTTGGAGACTGTGCTGGCGCTCGCCGCAAAACTTGGTGTCACCGGAGTAAATCTTGACTTTGACACAGTGCACGCCATAGGCTGTAAGATGGAATATATCAGGAATGTGACAGGGTATGACCGCGATGTGGAAGCGTTTTTGTCCGAGGAGGAGTTGTCACAGGTCATGCGCGAGGAGGATGGCGGGAAGAAGTATCGTATGCCGATCGTTCCATTCAGTGATCCGGACAATGAGTACTATGTGAGCGAGGAGCGGAAAGCGGAACTGATCGCGCATATGGACAATGACTATGACCAGGGATTTGCGTATCTGGCGGGATGTACTGTCATTGAGATGATGGTCATGATGCAGGAGGCCGCAGTGCGCTTTGACACTGCAAGAAAGGCATCCGACGAGGAGAATACAGAAAAGTATGTGCGTCTGATGAACAGAATTACGTTCTTTTTGACGGAGGCTTTGTGCGAGAAACCATATATCTATACTTTGCGGGAAGAGAACGGTGATTTTGCCCTCAAGAATAACATTGCCTATCTGATCATAACGAACCGCTATGAGACAGGCAGAAAAGGAGAGGGAAGACTCATGCCTGCGGGAATTGACAATCCGCAGTTTATGGAAAAATTGTGCGAGGCCAGCAAGGTAGCAGTGCTGACAGATGGCCCCAGCATAGTATGTATGGTGGATACCAAACTGATGAGCGAAGTGGCAAAGCAGTGGAAGAATGCAGAACCGCTCCGCGAGGAGTTAATGATCTATCTGACACAGGGCTGTGGCCTTTCCTATCCCGAAGCGGGCTATTATTACAGAAGGCTTCGGACAGACAACAGCATTTTTGTCGAGTTTGTCTCCGCTGTCAGGGACGGGGCGTATCCGTCGGTCGGAATGCTCACAATCGAAGGCTTTACAGCGCAGGGGCTTGCCGAGGCCAACGGATTCAATATGCTGCAGGCGTATGACGCGCTGCTGTCCCTGAAGGAGAATCCGGCAAACGCGGAGAAGTTCAAGAGAGACGCCATATCCGGGAACGGTATGGAAAATGATGCTGAGCGGAATTTGGAAAACAGTTCTGAGGACAATTCAGAAAAGAAGGGGCTTTTTGGAAAGCTGTTTAAGAAATAGTTGATAAATTTTCCTTTTTATGTATAATAGAAAGAGTGCGTAACAAAACAAATATTTAGAAATAGTTTAAGAGGAATTTATCATGATAAGTGCAAACAATGTAACCTATAGAGTCGGAAAAAAGGCATTATTCGAGGATGTAAACATCAAGTTTACGGAAGGGAACTGCTATGGGCTGATCGGTGCAAATGGAGCAGGAAAGTCAACTTTTTTAAAGATTTTATCTGGTAAGCTTGAGACAACGAAAGGCGATATCGCAATCACGCCGGGGCAGAGACTTTCCGTGCTGGAGCAGGATCACTTCAAGTATGATGAGTATCCTGTCATGGATGTTGTCATTATGGGAAATGCCCGTCTCTATGAGATTATGAAGGAGAAGGATGCCATCTATGCCAAAGAGGATTTCACAGATGAAGATGGGATCCGTGCCAGCGAGCTTGAGGGCGAGTTCGCCGAGATGGACGGCTGGGAGGCGGAGTCCAACGCGGCGCAGCTGCTAAACGGTCTGGGAATCGACACAGGGATTCACTATTCTCTGATGAAGGATTTAAACGGCAGTGAGAAGGTGAAGGTGCTGCTTGCCAAGGCGCTTTTTGGCAATCCGGATATCCTGCTGCTCGACGAGCCGACCAACCATTTGGATCTGGACGCGATCGCGTGGCTTGAGGAGTTTTTGATCAACTTTGAAAATACGGTTATCGTTGTGTCACATGACCGCTATTTCCTGAACAAAGTATGTACCCAGATTGCGGATATTGATTACGGCAAGATTCAGCTCTATGCCGGGAACTATGATTTCTGGTATGAGTCAAGCCAGCTGCTTGTCAAGCAGATGAAGGAAGCAAACAAGAAAAAAGAAGAGAAGATTAAGGAACTGCAGGAGTTTATCTCACGTTTCTCCGCAAATGCCTCCAAGTCAAAGCAGGCGACTTCGAGAAAGCGCGCTCTGGAGAAGATCGAGCTGGACGATATCAAGCCGTCCAGCCGCAAATATCCTTACATTGATTTCCGGCCGGACCGCGAGATTGGCAACGAGGTGCTCACGGTTGAGAACCTTTCCAAGACAATCAACGGTGAGAAGGTGCTTGACAATATTTCCTTTATCTTAGGAAGTGAGGACAAGGTCGCGTTTGTGGGTGCAAACGATCTTGCCAAGACGACGCTGTTTCAGATTCTGATGGGGGAGA
>CAMWXA010000221.1 GCA_947178035.1 uncultured Lachnospiraceae bacterium
CATCTGCATGCCGCCATCGCCGGATATCACAATGACATCTTTGTGAGGATTGCCAAGTTTTGCCCCGATTGCAGCGGGAAAACCGTATCCCATTGTTCCCAGACCACCGGATGTCAGCATTTGCTTCTTTTCATCAATGTCAAGAAATTGTGTCGCCCATAATTGATTCTGACCGACATCCGTAGCGATAACCGCATCCTGGAACATTTCATTTATGGACTGAATAATCATTTGTGGTGTCAGGCCAGCTTCCCCCATATCAATCGGATATTGCTTTTTCCAGCAATTGATTTCATCTGTCCACGCGGAAATGTTCAATGGTTCTGCTCTTTCAAGCAGGGCGCATATTGCCTGTTTCGCATCAGCTACAATCGGAACATCCACATCAATATTGCGGGAGATGGACGCCGCGTCCACATCAATATGGATAATCTTTGCATTTGACGCAAATTCTTCCACTTTACCCGTAATCCGGTCATTGAACCGTGTTCCTATTGAGAAGAGAACATCACAATGGCTGATTGCGGAATTGGCGGCATAGCTCCCATGAATGCCTATATTGCCAACATAGAGCCTGTTTGTTGTCGGGATTGCCCCTTTTCCCATGATCGTCGTGATAACCGGCACGCCTGTCAGCTCTGCAAGCTGTGTCATCTCTTTCTTTGCATGGGCAATATTCACTCCGCCGCCAATCAGGAAAACAGGCTTCGATGCATGGTTCAAGAAATCCAGCGCCTTATTTAACTGCTTTATATGTACAGCGGTACCCGGCTTGTAACCTCTGACCATAATTTCCTTTGGATAAAAATCGCTGCCGTAAGCCTTCTGGACATCCTTTGGCAGATCGACAACGACTACGCCCGGTTTCCCTGTCTTTGCAATATAGAACGCCTTTTTGATTATCTCTGCCAGGTCTTCCCTCTTTCGCACTGTTACCGCATATTTGCAGATACTTCTTGTGATGCCCACAATGTCTACTTCCTGAAAGGCATCATTCCCAATAAGATATGTCGGAACCTGTCCTGTAAAGCATACTAACGGAACACTGTCATAATTTGCAGTGGCAATGCCTGTAACGAGATTTGTAGCTCCTGGTCCGCTTGTCACAAGGCAGACACCGACTTTACCCGTGGAACGCGCATAACCGTCCGCCGCATGGATTAGGCCCTGCTCGTGACGCGGCAGGATGACATCTATTTCCTCTTCTCCATACAGTGCATTAAACAGATCTATCGCCTGTCCCCCCGGATAAGCGAACAGTGTGTCAACTGCTTCTTCTTTTAATGCTTTCACAAATAAATCTGCACCTGTTATCTGTGTCATAATTTCCTCCTTTATAAATGCGTGTACTTGCACGCATTTGATTTATTATTATAGGAAACGAAAAAAATCGTTTCCTAATTTACAGTGATTTATAGCGCCGTCTGACAGCGCCAAACCTTATTGATAGATTCCTTTCACAAACATCTGCACACTTTCCTGGATGTACCCGTCTTTTTCAACATCTGTGAGCTCTTTTCCGAACGATGCGTTCAGAAAGGTGTAGCCGAATGTTGCTGAAAATACGGTCAGCGCCAGCGCCTTAAAGTCTTTCTCCGGTATTTTTCCCATCGCACACATCTTATTCAGATAATCTGTAAATGTCATCAAAAATGCCTGCGGAACTTTCATAATGAGCTGTTTGGTTTCCTCATAGAGCTGCGGCGCCCTCAGACCGATTGACAGATTGACAAAATCCGGCGTCATCCGGTCAATATATGCCCTCATGAACATTTCCAGGTCTGTCTGCAGATCCCACGATACATTCTCAAAAACCTCCGGTATGACATTCGCCCGCCAGCCTGCCTGACTGGCTCCCTGCAGGACAATATCCTTCTTGCTCTCAAACTTGCGGAATAAGGTACACTCATTTACACCAGCCACCTTCGCAATCTCTTTCGTCGT
Source organism: uncultured Lachnospiraceae bacterium (assembly GCA_947178035.1). Taxonomy (GTDB): domain Bacteria; phylum Bacillota; class Clostridia; order Lachnospirales; family Lachnospiraceae; genus COE1. The sequence continues at coordinate 1,945 of CAMWXA010000221.1, forward strand.
CGTTGCGACATATCCTTTATCCCGGACTAATGTCATTGCCGCGTCAATTATTTTCTGACTTGTCTCATCCAAATTTGCCTCCTCCTTCATGCAAGTACATGCATTCATTGTAGCAGGTGAAATGCAGAAAGTCAAGGATATCCGCATTGAACATTTTTATAAAACCACCATAATGATTAAAAACATTACTATTTTTAAAGTTTTAAAGATCCGACAGTTAATTCAGCAACGAAGTTATCATTTATAAAGTTGTAAAGTCGTGGTTAAAATTAAATTACTATGTAAATCATCTGTCCATTGTACATGGTCATATAGACACCACATATTTCAAAAAAATTTCGTTAAAAGCATACGAATGTTATCGTGGCATGAAATATGTACTGGCTTATTTTGAAAAAGAATATGCTGCTTACTTAAAAATGTTAAAAAAATATGACGACCTGATAAATGAATATCCTGAGTTATACAACAACATTCTTGAAACTCTGAAAAAATAAACAGGCATAGAAAATTTGAAAACTAATTGACATATTTCCCCGCCATACATATAATAATAGTATAAGACAGGCAACAATGAGTGTCTGTTAAAGCGTGGAAATAAAGGAGTGCGCCGGTATGCATTGTTTTATGGAGCTTTCAGGAGGGGTTGTGCAATGAAACCTCAAACCGGCTCAGGCAAATTGTTCTATGGAATGATCTGCTGAAAGAAAATGCTCAAAAAGTCCCTGCCACACGGCAGGGACTTTTGCATACAGAAAAGAGGATACCTATGGATTTATTACAACAATGCGCGCAGGAATTTGACCGTCTGATTCCTTACCAGTATCATATCATGATTGGGCGTAAAGGAAAGTCATTGGAGTTCACCCTCTCTTTTGACCGCGCCGACTTTCATCATCTTGCGGGATTACATAAGCTGCGGGATAATGTCCGCTTCCAGACAGGAAAACGTGCAGACATTATGAAGGAAATTCTTGATGGACGCCTCACCTTTTCCCATGCACAGCAAAGTGCCTTTTTCAACGAAATGAAACTGCGCCTCCAGCCATTGACACAGCTAGAACAATTTCTGGACAGCAATGAAATCATATTCCGCTATAACGCGAAAGCAAATATTTTTTCTGCGATACAAGCAGACTATCTTCTGCAAAACGATTTTAAAGGTACGCCTGTCTATCTCTTTTTAGCGCAGCGTTCCGATGAGGACACACAAGTATGCCGCACATTTTTTCCAAAGACCGGAAAAGACTACACAGAAGGGCAGCCACGTTATACACTGCTCAAAAAGGAAAAGCGAAATGTAATTACCAATGAAACGATTGTCCAATACGACCGCATTGCTCTAAAGAACACAAATAAACCAGAAAACTGACACATGCTCTCAGCGTTGTGTTGCTTTCTGGCTCTCCTGTTGCAGCGCTGCCGCCTTTTTCTGTAGCAACTCATTATAATCCTTTCCAAGAGAACGGGAAGGCGGGTTGTCTGCCATCACCTGAATACGCTTGGAAAGTTCCTTGTCTAACTGGACTGCTTCCCTGATTTTTTCCATTCCGGTTAGTCCCGCCACATCATTATCCAGACAAAGACTGACATGGGTAACAGCCATGTGGGAATATGAGAAAGCATAGTGCTTGAAATGCATCAAGCCACGGTGCGTGGCTTTGAAATCCGCGAAGCGGTTTTTGCATGGCTTGATGCTTGTAACAGGAAGCCGAAGGCTGAACTGTTATACCTTATGCCTTAATGTCAAAGCCGCCCTGGGCTTCCATGCAGGCAGCTCCAGCGTTTATCTCCTGCCTTGCCGCGCGGAACGCATCATAGTAAGCTGCCTTCAATGCTCCGTGTACTTCTGTCTCCGCCTTTGATTCTTTCTCCTGCCAGCCCACACCCGCCGTATAGGTCAATATCTCCTCACCGTTCTCGTCATACACATGGACGGCGGATCCCATACCTTCGAACTGGAACCTGGCTTCATACTGCCTGCCAAACAGGATACAAAGCCACCGCTCGTCAGCTTCCCGTATCTTCTTCATGTCCGCCGCATTCTGTCCGATCTTTCCCATCAGCGCCGCCCTGTCCGGTGCTACTTTAGCAGCCTCGCTTTTTCGCAGGGAGAGGAACTTATTTCCCATGTAAACATTCTGCACTGCATCCTCTCTGGCATATTCTGTTATCTTCTCCCGGAGGGAATCCGACAGCTTCCAGCTTTTCCCGGATGATGCCTTTCCGGCTGCCGTGCTGCCCGCACATTTGCTCCTTGTTATTGCTGCAATATCCATTTCGATCTCCTTTCACTGCGCACCAGTTTCTCAATCCACATTCCCTTTATACGGCTCCGCCGAAATAATCTCACTTTGGCTGTTGGAATCCTCCGAAATTCCGTTTTGGCCGTTAATGTCAAGCTGCGGTTCCTCCGCAATAGGATCGTCCTCATCGATTGCCCCGCCATCATCTGCTGTCTGATGCCCAACATCCGGAGCGGGAGCTGACGAATCATTTCCCTGCATGGTACATCCACTGGTTGAAAAAAGTATCATTAATGCAATCAGCACTGCTGGCAATCTGTTGTTACAGATTCTGTTCACATTCATTCTTTTCATCCTCCATCATCTCTGTTTACAAAACACGTTTGAACTGATATCGATACATATCGGAATACATATTTCCAGAGTAGTGTGGCGTCAGCCGCTCGTCCAATGCGCCCGTATCCATCGCAAAACCGCTGTCAGGCACAGAAAACGCCCCATCCTGGAACTGGAATTGTGAAGTAAAATCAGGAATCCCCAAATCACCGCTTATCCTGATGTTCCCTATGATATTAACCAGCGCATCCTTCATCCGCTCTATCCTGGCATTTCCCTTCGTCCTGTTGAGCAAATTGGCAGCTTTTTCCGGCAGACCTCCGATCTTGCTGTCAGGTGTCAGATAAAGGCTCTTCATGGATATATCCTCCCCTGTAACCCCTTTCAGATAGCGCCGGACTTCCTGTATATCCATAGCATACCGGTATATGTTGGAGGACAGATTCCCCACACTGTCTGCAATCCCTATGTAATACTGGTACATCTGGTCACTGTACTTTTCATCTATCAGTTTCTGCACCTTTTTCTGAACAGCACTATCCGCTATCCCGTCCACAGTCACATCCCCGCTGCTTCCAATCCTTACACGCATTCCCTCGATATCATCACGTGAGATGCCCATACCTTCCAGTTCCCCCACGAATTTTTCTGAAAAGCTGTTTTTCAGTTCCGCCTTCTGTTTCGCCTTTTCCATGTCCCTGAGGTTCGCAAATATCTTCACATACTCCCGCTCCGCATCGCTTAAATCCTTTCCTTCCGCCATATCTCCCAGCAGTTCATCCACTGTGCGCCCGCCTGTGTACTTCTTATCTTCCGGCAGGCTTTCAAACTGCTGCTGGTGGAGCTGTTCCAACTCCTTGATGTAATTCTGCTCCATTTCTTTTAAGACTTCATTATATTTATCAAGATATTCCCGCCAGTTTTTCTCCTTCCTGCTGTATGCGTTTTGAAGGTTCCCATATGCCACCCTTACGGCGTCAGTCTTCTCCTGCTCCTTATTGTCAGAAATGTGAAAACTGATCTTGTAATAATCATCTGGCGAAACCTCCTCCCCGTTTTCGTTCTCTATCTTGATGCAGTATTTACTGGTCTGTGTATCCCAGTTTGGAATGTTCAGTGTTTTCCGGCCTTCCCCGTCCCACCGCGCCTTCCCCACCTGATTGCCATATTGATCATACAGCGTAAGGCTGTAGTCACAGTCCTTTGGCATATCCATCCGAATCTCCACATTAAAGTAATTCTGCACTGTGCGGTTATAGGGTATGGAGAAATTATAGAAATCTACATCCTTTTCATCACTGAGACTTCCTCTCAGGCTGCTCGTCTCGTCCCTGATTAAAAAACCAAAATCAAGAAAAGTCTTCTCCAAATCATCACTTGCAACCTCATATGTTGTATAGTTACGATAGGAATTGTTTGTACTCAATGAACAGCTATCTTCATTCAATAGCATGTTCCTGTGTATCTTCCCATTCAAAAATGCACCCACTTCCAAATGCGTTTTCAGCATTAAAGGTTTGTTGCGAAAAGCCGCTCCCCATGCGGATCCTGTGTCATTTACTGTATTTACTCCCATTCCAAAATGTACCTCCATTCTTATCACTTTCTGCTTCTTGTCAATTAGCAGTATTTGCGACTGTCTGGCATTTATAACATCACCACCGCCTGAAACTTTTCCGAATCACAGGAGATGGCAAAATCGCCGCCATATTTATCCACCACCTCCTTTACATTCGTAAGGCCGACACTGTGCATCTCCCCATTGGAATCCAGCACAATGCCTTCCGTGACCTGCACGTTCTCCACCACGGGGTTCTTTACAGAAAAGATCAGCTTCCCATCCTCCTGCACCAACTTGATGTGTATGACAGCTTTCTGCCCCGCCCGCACGACCTTCACACACTCATGGATGGCATTGTCCAGCAAATTGGACAACAGAATCACGGTTTCCTCTCCGTCCAGCCGCAGCCCGCTCATATCACCCACCTTGAATATCATGGACACTTTTTGCTCCCTTGCGGCACGGAACTTCTGGTTCAGGACTGCGTTCACGACAGGATGGTTCGTATTGACTGCCGACATCTCCACTGACATACTTTCCGTCAGCCGTTCCGCAAGTTCGGCGGCGGCCTGCGTGTCGCCTTCCTTTATCAGCACCTGGATTGTCCTTATCTGATTTTTATAATCATGCATCTTTCTCCCCTGCTGCTCATACACCGACTGCATATCCCGGTAATGCGCAAGCTGGCTTTCTTTCTTCCTTGCGGATTCTATCCCCTCCCGCATTCTCTTCCCCTTTTCCAGTATCTCCCGCAAAAGCCAGATAACAAGAAAATTAATAGCAACCATTCCGGCAGAAAGAAATAGACTGACCAGCTGCATTCCCGACTCATTCCCATTCTGATCATACATCATTAAAAGGGCTGACAGCGTAAACAAAGGCATCAAACCCAGTTTCATCCATTCCCCGTCCGTAAGCTCTCTGTAATCAGCCTCTCCTCTCCATATCCTGCGAAAAACAATCAGTACGCCGAGCCATAATAACCTGGCCGTCAATACCCATATCCACTCCCACATTTTCCATGCTGTCCCCTGCATCTTCCATAGATTCTCAGCGCAGTACACCACAAAATCGGTCAGAAATATCATACAGTAGTTCAGC
>CAMWXA010000222.1 GCA_947178035.1 uncultured Lachnospiraceae bacterium
CTTGCATATTTTAGAAAAATATAGTATCATAAACCATTGTGATATATAAATCCTTGCTTCTTCTCAGGGAAGAGGCCAGAGACCAAAAGGAGGTAACAAGATGAACAAGTATGAATTAGCCGTTGTTGTCAGCGCAAAGCTTGAGGACGATGAGAGAGCAGCTACCATTGAGAAAGTAAAGAATATGATTACAAAGCATGGTGGCACAATCACAAACGTGGACGAGTGGGGCAAGAAGAGACTTGCTTACGAAGTGCGTAAGATGAGGGAAGCTTTCTATTATTTCATTCAGTTTGACGGTGAGGCATCTGTTCCAGCGGAGATCGAATCAAGAATCCGCCTCATGGAGAACGTTGTCAGATATTTGTGCGTTAGACAGGACGAGAAATAGAGTGCGCTCCTGCAGAGGGCAGGGCGTATAGTGGAGAACTTTTATATGAATAAAGTAATTTTAATGGGACGTTTGACAAGAGATCCCGAAGTGAGATATACACAGGGTGAGAACCAGATGGCAATAGCAAGGTACACGCTTGCTGTAGACAGGAGATTTAACCGCAGTAATGACGAGAACACAGCAGATTTTATCTCATGTGTCGCATTTGGCAAGACTGGCGAGTTCGCCGAGAAATATCTTCGCAAGGGAACCAAGATTGCGGTGACTGGACGTATCCAGACAGGCAGCTATACCAATAAAGATGGTGTAAAAGTTTATACCACAGATGTTGTTGTTGAAGATCATGAGTTTGTTGAGAGCAAAAACAATAGTAACTCCGATGGCGGTTATGGAAACAGCAATTATGGAAGCAGTTTCGGAGGCGGGAACAGCCAGCCGGCAGCGCCGATGTCAGCAGGTGACGGCTTCATGAACATTCCAGACGGAATTGATGAGGAGTTGCCATTTAACTAAGATCTGTTTTTAACGTTTTAGAGATTGAAAGAATAGGGGGCTTTATCATGGCTTTTAATAAAACTGAAAAAGCTGATTCTCCAATGAAGAGAAGAGGCGGAATCCGTAGAAGAAAAAAAGTTTGCGTATTTTGCGGCAAGGACAATGTAATCGATTACAAGGATACAGCGAAGTTAAAGAGATATGTATCTGAGAGAGGAAAGATTCTTCCCAGAAGAATCACAGGAAACTGCGCAAAGCATCAGAGAGCACTCACGGTAGCGATCAAGAGAGCGCGTCATGTTGCGCTTATGCCATACACAATCGATTAATGAGATGCAATCATAAGGGACTGGCAGACTGAAAAGGTGTGCTGGTCTTTTTATTTTAATTTTATTTTTTGGAAAAAGGTGGTATACTATTTATATTAAAGGAGAGATTGAAAATGGCATATTCAAAGGTAGTTGAAAATTTTTTAAGATATGTGGCGGTTGATACGCAGTCGTCGGAGGAGACATCGGACAAGGTTCCTTCTACAGAGAAGCAGAGGAATCTGGCAAAGATGCTGTACCAGGAGCTGATGGCGCTCGGTGCAGCTGATGTGCGTTATGACGAGGCGCACAGCTATGTATATGCAGTGATTCCCTCAAATATCAGTGAAAAGACCATACCAGCAGTCGGACTGATTGCACATATGGATACTTCCCCGGCGGTGAGTGGCGGTCCTGTGAATCCAAGAGTGATTGAAAACTATGACGGAAATGACATTGTGCTGAACCAGGAAAAAAATATTATCACATATGTCTCAGATTTTCCAATGCTGAAAAAATGTATTGGCAAGAGCTTAATTGTGACGGATGGCAGCACACTTCTTGGCGGGGATGACAAGGCAGGCGTTGCGGAGATTATGGCGATGGCGGAAGAGCTGCTGACGCACCCGGAGCGAAAGCACGGGAAGATCTGCATTGGATTTACGCCGGATGAGGAAGTCGGAAACGGTGTCGCATATTTTGACATCAAGGGGTTTGGAGCGGATTACGCATACACGGTAGATGGCGGTATGCTCGGGGATATGAGCTATGAGTGTTTTAACGCAGCTGGGGCTGTGCTCACTGTGACAGGAAAGAGTGTTCATCCGGGATATGCCAAAAACGTCATGAAAAATGCCATAAAACTGGCATATGAGTTTCATTGTGCACTTCCAGACGAATGTCCAGAGAACACAGAGGGCTATGAAGGCTTTTATCATGTGGACCGCATGAAGGGAACGGTGGAAGAGGCTGTCGCAGAGTACATTATCAGAGATCACGACAAGGCAAAATTTGAGGAGAGAAAGGCCATATTTGTAAAGACCGCAGAAACACTGAACGAAAAATATGGTGCAGGCACTTTTCAGGCTGCGTTGTCTGATTCCTACAGCAATATGCGCGAGATGATCGAGAAGAAGATGCATATTGTCGACAATATGGTCGAGGCGATGAAGCAGGCGGGAGTAGAACCAGAGATTTCGGCCATACGGGGCGGAACGGACGGCGCACGGCTGTCTTTTGATGGCCTCCTGTGTCCGAACATATGTACCGGTTCAGAGGGACACCATGGCAGAAACGAATTTGCCTGCATTGAGGATATGGAGAAGATTGTGGAAATCTTATTAAATCTTGTTGATATAACTGCAAAAATATAGCAAAATTGATGAAGGGAAAAAAGCGAACGCTTTTGTCAGTCTGGCGCATGACTTCCACTGCTTTGGCGTGGGTGTGAAAAGGAAGCGATTTTGTAGTTTGCGACATTAAGAGACAAAATCTGCTATGGAACTTTTTAAAAAATAATGATATACTATCTATGTACAAAAGCGCACAAGTTTCGTACCCCAAAGCGCATTTGCGGGAGGTATCATACATGAAGCAAAAAGTGAAATTAAAGGGACACCTGAAAGCATATCTTCAGACAACTCTTGTCTTGGGAATATTGTTGGCATTGATTAATATCGGAGTATACTTTCTGAATATAAAAGCCGGTATCAGTATATCTGGATTTCTGCTGGTCTATCTGATTGCCATGGCTACTCTATTATATAGAAATAAGCCAGTGATTATGAATGAATTTATTGATTTTGCGACACAGTATGGGCAGGTTCAGAGAACGCTTCTGCGGGATCTGGAACTTCCCCATGTACTGATGGATGAGGAGGGCAGAATCATATGGATGAATGCGGCTTTTGAGCAGGTGATACATAAGGAAAAAGGGTATCGAAAATCAATTGCCACAGTATTTTCTTCTGTCACGAAGGACAAGCTTGATTTTGAGCAGGATGCCGAGATGGATATCGCTTATGAGGAGCATGAATATATCTTCAAGATGAAGCGCGTTTCGATAGAAGCGGTACTAGACAACAGCGAAGTCATTGAGAGCGCCGGAAATGAAAATTTCCTGATTGCGGGTTATCTTTTTGATGAGACGGCGCTGAAGCGGGCGCTTCGCGAGTGTGACGACCAGAGCCTTGCTGTGGGTATGCTCTACATTGACAATTATGATGAAGCGTTAGAGAGCGTTGAGGATGTCAGAAGATCACTGCTGATGGCGCTGATTGACAGGAAGATTAACAAGTACGTCGCATCAATTGACGGAATTGTCAGAAAGACAGAGAAGGACAAATATCTGATTATCATGCGCAAGAAGGCGCTTATGAATTTGAAGGAATCGCGGTTTGAGCTCTTGGAGGATGTCAAGACAGTAAATATCGGAAATGAGATGGCTGTGACGGTGAGTATCGGTGTGGGTGTGGATGCGCCTACCTATGTTCAGAATGCAGAGTTTGCGCGCACTGCGATCGACCTGGCGCTCGGGCGCGGCGGCGATCAGGCGGTGGTCAAGTCACCGGATTCGATCGTCTATTATGGAGGAAAGAGTCAGCAGATTGAAAAGAATACGCGTGTGAAGGCGCGCGTGAAGGCAAATGCTCTTCAGGAGATTATCACAAGCAAGGACAAGGTGCTGATCATGGGACACCGGCTGGCGGATGCGGACGCCTTTGGTGCGGCGGTGGGCATCAGCTGTATCGTAAGGGCGCTTGGCCGGAAGCCGCATATCGTGATCAATGATATCACAACCTCACTTAAGCCGCTTGTGGAGCTGTTTCGGGACAGAAATATCTACGAGGAAGATTTTATTATAGGAAGTACCGAGGCGTTGGAAACAGCAGATAACAGCACGGTGCTTGTCGTTGTGGATGTCAACAAGCCGAGTATCACAGAGTGCCCGGATTTGCTCAAGTGCTGCAAGACAGTTGTCGTCTTGGATCACCACAGGCAGGGGTCGGAGGTGATTGAGAATGCCACGCTCTCCTATGTGGAACCATATGCGTCAAGTACCTGTGAGATGGTGGCGGAGGTGGTACAGTATATAGCGGGCACTGTCAAAGTGCGCAGCAACGAGGCGGACTGTATGTATTCCGGAATTATGGTTGACACCAATAATTTTACGACGAAAACGGGGGTCAGGACCTTTGAGGCTGCGGCATTTCTGCGCAGGTGCGGGGCGGATGTGACAAGGGTTCGCAAGATGTTCCGCGACGGCGCGCGCGAGTATAAGGCAAAGGCTGAGACTGTGCGGAATGCAGAGATTTACAAGAATGCATACGCCATGGGAATCTGTCCGGCAGAAGGACTCGACAGCCCGACAGAGATCGGTGCGCAGGCGGCCAATGAGCTTCTGGGTATCAATGGCATCAAGGCGAGCTTTGTTGTGACAGAGTATAATGGCAAAATTTATATCTCAGCGCGTTCTATCGATGAGGTTAATGTACAGATTATCATGGAGCGCCTTGGCGGCGGCGGACATATGAATATTGCAGGTGCACAGTTGACAGACACCTCTCCGGAACGGGCGGTATTTGTCGTGAAGGAGACGCTGAATATCATGCTGGAAGAGGGCGCCATATAATACAGAAAGGACAAAAATATCATGAAAATAATATTGTTGGAAGATGTAAAATCGTTAGGGAAAAAAGGTGAGCTGGTAGAGGTCAAGGAAGGTTATGCCAAGAACTTTATCATTCCAAAGAAGCTGGGAGTGGAAGCGACAGGAGCAAATATGAATACATTGAAGCTTCAGAAGCAGAATGAGGAGAAGGTTGCCCAGGAACAGTACGAGGCTGCCAGGAATCTGGCGGCAGAGATTGAGCAGATGACGGTTCAGATGGAGATTAAAGGCGGCGAAGGCGGAAGGACGTTTGGATCTGTATCTTCGAAGGAGATTGCAAAGGCAGTGGCTGATCAGTATGGCAAAGAAATAGACAAGAAGAAGATACAGCTTGGCGAGGCAATCAAGATGGCTGGAACGCATGAGGTCACAGTAAAACTGCATCCCAAGGTATCAGCGAAGCTCAGGGTGCACGTAGCGTGCATATAGGAGGATAAACGATGCCAGAAATAGATGAGGCGGTTTTAAAGAGAGTTCTGCCTCACAGCATTGAGGCGGAGCAGTCGGTTATCGGTTCCATGCTGATGGACAAGGAAGCGATTACCATAGCAGGCGAGCAGATTAGCGGTGAGGACTTTTACGGAAAGCAGTATGGTATTCTCTTTGATGCCATGGTGGAACTCAATGATGAGGGAAAACCGGTAGATCTCGTGACATTGCAGGAGCGGCTCAAAGAAAAAGCAGTGCCGCCTGAAATATACAGCCTCGAGTACATAAGGGATGTAATGGCAGCAGTGCCAACCTCCGCAAACATTAAGCATTATGCGAATATCGTGGCGGAGAAGGCTGTCTTGAGAAAGCTGATTCGTGTCAATGAGGAGATTGCAAACAGCTGTTATGCTCAGAACGACTCGTTGGAGTCCATATTGGAGGCATCTGAGAAGAGCATATTTGATATTATACAGAAGAGAAACAGCGGCGACTTTGTGCCGATCAGGCAGGTTGTTATGAACGCGATGAACCTGATTGAGGAGGCGTCCAAAAATAAGGGTGCAGTGACAGGAATTGCGACAGGATTTCTCGATTTGGATTATAAGACCGCTGGGATGCAGCCGTCCGATCTGATATTGATCGCGGCGCGTCCGTCGATGGGAAAGACAGCGTTCGTGCTAAATATCGCGCAGCATGTGGCATTTCACGACAATAAGCCGGTCGCTATCTTTTCACTGGAAATGTCAAAGGAGCAGTTAGTAAACCGTCTGTTATCACTGGAGTCCAAGGTAAACTCGCAGGCAATCCGGACAGGAAATATGAAAGATGATGAGTGGGAGCGCCTGATTGAAAGCGCTGACGTGATCGGAAGGTCGGGGCTCCTGATCGATGATACGCCTGGAATCAGCATTGGAGAACTGCGCTCCAAGTGCAGGAAGTTTAAGCTTGAGTATGATCTGCAGATGATTATCATCGACTATTTACAGCTGATGACAGGATCGGGTAAGATGGAGTCTAGGCAGCAGGAGATCTCGGATATATCAAGATCATTAAAGGCCCTGGCGCGTGAGCTCCATGTGCCTGTGATTGCCCTCTCGCAGCTCTCGCGGGCTGTGGAACAGCGTCCAGATCACAGACCGATGCTTTCGGACTTGAGAGAGTCAGGAGCAATCGAGCAGGATGCCGATGTTGTCATGTTTATCTATCGCGATGACTACTACAACAAGGATACTGAGCTGAAAAATGTGGCAGAGATTATTATTGCGAAACAGAGAAACGGCGCGATTGGCACGATTAATCTGGCGTGGCTGCCGGATTACACGCAATTTGCAAATTTGGCGAAATAAATACATTATTACAGAAGAGGACAGGGTGAGAACCAGTCCTCTTTTTCCATATAGAATCGACAATATTGTATCATAAATGACAAGAAAGGAGTTTTAAAGTGGTAAAAGAAAAGTATTTGATTAACGAGGCTGCTAAGGAAGTCCATGTGGAATCACATGTTCTGAGGTACTGGGAGGAGGAGTTGGAGCTGCCCATCAAGCGGAATGAGCAGGGGCACAGAATTTATACACAGGAGGATATCGACCGGTTTATAGCGATTAAGGAGCTAAAGGATCAGGGATTGCAGCTTAGGGCAGTAAAGACGGTGCTGGCACAGATACATAATGATAATGGAGGCGAGGAGGAAATGAGGGCAGATAATCCTTTTGCACAGAAGCAATTGACGAAAATATCTAAAATAGGAGAGGCAAAGATGGCAGCAGCAAAAAATTCAGATGATGCAAAGTGGAATGAACGGTTTGGCAGAAAATATGAAGCTTCTTAATTTATTTAATAATCAGCGCAAAGGCTGAACTATTACATTATCATG
>CAMWXA010000223.1 GCA_947178035.1 uncultured Lachnospiraceae bacterium
TTCCATTCTCATCCTGCCCTAACCGATACAGTCCGCTCGGTTTCCTGCCCGACGTTTCGCTGCTGATATACTCATCTTTTGGAACAGGAATCTCGTTGGCTTCCTTCTTTTCATTTGCTTTCTTTTCCTCCGCTTTCTTTGCCTCGTCGGCTCTCGCTTCCCTTTTTGCCTTCAGCTGTTCTTCATAATCGGTTCCATAATGACTGTAGTTTCCATTGATTTCCATTGTCATATCAATATCCTCCATTTTCTTAATTCTAACGACGATTTGTTCGGCAGTATGTTCCGCCTTCATAATCATCTTCGGACACATTTTTTGACAAGTAAATCGTTTTGCACTCAAATGCTTTCTCAATGCTGTGAGCTGCAGCGCAAACGTCAGTCATCGCACAAAACAGCTGTTCATTGTACTCCAATTTCAGAACCGTTCCTAATCACGCTGCGGAATAATCAGCAGCACATTGAGGACAACAGCGGTATTCTCGCGTTTCAGGTGCACCGCCCCCTGATATTTTTCGGCGGTTCGTCTGATGTTTGACAGTCCCGTGCCCTCCCGGAACATACCCTTTCCAAGGTGACTGTTCGCTACCTCGATCAGGATAAAGTCGCCCTGCACATTTCCTGTCACGCGTATAAATCGCTCCTGATTTCCTTCCATCTTCTGGCAGGCGCTGATTGCATTGTCCAGTGCATTGGACAGAATAATGCAAAAGTCAATGTCGCGTATCGCACAGGGATACGGCAGGGTCAGTGCGCAGTGGACATCGATTGCGCTGTTTCTGGCAATTCCCAGCTTATTTCCAATCAGGATGTCAACCACCGGATTGCCCGTGCTGCATGGAAATGACAGTTCCCCCGTCCCTTCCTCCAGATCGGTGACATAGTCAAGCGCCTGACGCCATCTGCCATTTTGCAAGAGTTCCCGCGTCACGGTGATATGGTTTTTGATATCATGGCGGAAAGCTTTTGTGCTCTCATAGTGTGCCCTCGCCTCCTCCACATACTGGTTCAGATAATGTTCCTGCTGCGCAAGCAGGGAAAGCTGCGTACTCAACCGCACATTTTCCAGAAGCCTCCTGTATGCATACATCACGCAGAAAAGGCTCATGATGCCCAAAAACTGTATCACCAATGCCTGACGGTGGTCTGTATTCAATATCTTTCCATTCTCGTCCGTGATGAGCGTATTTCCATATACCGTATAATTGATATAAGCGCTCATCAGAAATATCAGCAGCGTCGGTGTCAATATCAAAACCGCATACGGACTCCTCTTTTCTCCGCTGTCCGCATCACTGCACACAAAATACCGGTAAATCATGCGATAACAGAAAATGATTGCAAATACAGCCAGATTTCCCAGCAGCATAAATGTGATACTGAGCACCTTCTGCGGCAGCGAGTTCAGGAGCGGAAACACCATTGACAATGCCGCGTTAAAGATACCGTAACACAGCTGCATGATCTCGCCAGTCACAATTGCATATAGTATCGATATCAGCACTTCTTCCCTGTATGCGAAGATTCCAACAGCCGCAAGCATCAGCACATAGGCAAAGAACGAGTACAGACTGCCCGCCTGCATTGTCATCACAGCGGCGCCGTAGACCACAAACAGCAGGCAGGGTGCGAAGCCCGCTTTTTTGTTCAGAAATTTCGTATAATAGTGAAATCCGACACCAATCTGGAGCATTCCCATGACATATTCATTAAAAAAATCAAGACAGCCCTCCACAAAAACCTCCGATTCTTTTCTTCATTTATTCTTCATATAACGCAGTATCACTTCTGAAAACGCTTTGCTGCGCAGGCGCGATACGGGAATCTCGTCACCGCCCTCCATCTTTGCTGTTCCATTCTTGTAACCGCGCAGATACCCCAGGTTGATCAGGTAGCTTCTGTGGCATCTGTAAAATCTGCTGTCAAGCTTTGTTTCCAGATTTTCAATCCGGTCGTAGTAGTCAATCACCTCCGACGAAATCAGATGCAGATAGACTTTTCTGCCAATTATCTCACAGTAAACAATCTCATCAAAAGAAAGAATGCTGCTGTCATACCCTTTCTGGACAAGCAGCTTCTTCTCTGCGTCACTCTGCATCATCGAAGCAAGCAGACGCTGCATCGTCCGCTCAAAATGCTTCTCTTCAATCGGCTTGACCAGATAATCATACGCCTGCACCTCAAAGGACTGAAATACCATTTCCTTTAATATTGTTGTGAAAATCAGATAACCCTTGAAGCCGCGGCTGCGCAGCCGCCTCGCCGTCTCCATTCCGTCCATCCCTTTCATCTGGATGTCCAGAAACAGGAGATCAAATGTCTTGTCCGACTGCAGCAGGGCTTCTCCGCTTGAAAACTGCGTCACTTCTATTTCAAAATGTTCCGAAGACTGCTTCCCGCGAAAGAAGTCAGATACCATCGCGCTGATTCTGTCTGACATAGACTGCTCATCATCACAAACTGCTATGCGAATCACATTTCACGCCTCCTCTTAAAAAGAGTATTTTACCATACTCCTTTTTCCGATACAATCCAATTGTCTTCAAATGTATCAGTGACAGCCTGAACTGTATATAAAGGGTTCTGCCAAAATGCCACAAAAAAGCAAAGTAACAAATCTGAATCGTCAGTTGTTCCTCTGCTTTAAAATCGTATTATAAAATTTTCTCCCACATAGGGACAGGGTGTGATTTACTGCTGCTTATCGCTGTTATTGATAACTCTAATAAATTGTTCTATCTCAAAGTTTACTTGTTCTGAATTATCCCCATTTGCAAAGTGTTTCGCATTTTTTATAATATGCAGCGGATACCCTGTTTGTTTTGCCCATTCTCTGCAATAGATCTTTACTTTACCTGTATGGTCTTTATCTCCGACAAGTATTAGTACAGGAAATTGGAACTTCACATTTTTGTTTTCATATACAAATTCCTCATATGCTATTCGCATTTGCTCAATAATTTCTGTCTTTGAAAGTGGCTCTAACATTGACATCATCTTTTGGTATGAATAATATGTTTTGGAAATTGACCATGCCATACTTTTTCGCAGAATATTTGCTGGAAACCACCTTGCCATTGGCGCAACCTTTTTTAACCACCACAAATCTGATTTTGAATAATATTGCATTCCTAATGGCGTTGTGTCTAATGCCACAAATCCCTTTACCATTTCGGGGTATAGGGCGGCAAAATGCTGGCTTGGATAACCACCCATAGACATTCCAACCAAAACAGCTCTTTTTATATTTTCCTTCCGAAGAATGGAATGTAATATTTCCGCTGTATCTCGATAGGAAAAGTTCTGATAGGGTCTTGATAATCCATGCATGGGAACGTCCCAAAGAACAGTCGTATATTTATCAGAGAAAAACTCTATCTGTTTCTCAAACATTGTATGATCCGCTGTTACACCGTGGGTAAAAACAATACAATCAACGATATCATTTTTTCTGTCAATCCAATAATGGACATCTCCTCCCTGTGCTAAAATTTGCTTATGCTGCATTCATTAATTAATCCTTTCTTACTGTATATATTTTTCCATAAATCCGTTGTCGCTTTACACCGTTTGAAGCCCTGCAAGCTGCTCGACCTCTGCCACGCTGAGTTCAGAACATTCCGCAATTTCCTCGACTGTCAGTTTTCCCGTTTTCAGCATCCTAAGTGCAGTATTCCTCTTTGTTTCATATTCAGCTTCGTTTTTTAATCTTCTTGCGCTTGTCTCAATCAATGCTCCGCCCATCATATCACCTACACCTTTCTGCACATTCTCATATTTTTGTGCAATCTCTTTAATCACATCGCCGGAAAGTTCTATGATCGTCCGCTTGTCGAACGCCCCGATCACTCCCTGCTGTTCCAATTCGTCAAGCCTTTCTAAAATTTTTTGATATTCTGCCTTTAATTCCGCCAATTTCTGCTCATTACTATTATACTCTGGAAAACTGTTCTCATGTGAGAAAATGTAAAACGGTATCAGCATCAGCAGACGTTTTTCAAAAATATCATCAAGCGAATACTTCTGTGCTTTCATAATCGGCACATCATACTGAACCGTCCCGCCCGGCGTGATGATAACATATTTCATTTTGTCCGGTGTCTTTTTGTAAGTCCGCAGGTACAGAACTGCCGTATTGGGGAATGTCACAGTCAATGTTTCCTCTGTAACCTCTCCCTCGTCAAGTGCTATTTGAGCATCGTACTCGAAAAGCCTTATCGTGATTTTCCCATCCGGCAAGCTGCTCTCACACTCGATATGGTATTTCTTCGGTATCTTCCCGAAAACCGTAAAATTTGTATCTGTAATACGTTCCTTATCTGCTTCGTCCTGCTGGTCTAAAAAATGTTCGTTGGGGAAAAAACGAATTTCTTCTTCCCCTGTATATGTTTCCCCGAAAATCTCATTGATTATGGGGATAATCAGTTTCCGGCAGTCATTTAAGATTGTACGGAATGCCCCGTCATATATATTTGCCATGTATTAATCCTTTCTTTTTTGTGGTTTTATCATACCATTTTTTCATTGCAAATTCAAGAATCGTACAGCATTTCACAATGTTCTCACTTTGAAAATCCTGCTGCTTCATTCCCTTAAAATGCCCTCCTTTAGTCCCTCTTCCTTCCGCGGGATTGTGGCTTTGCTTTTTCTGTAAAAATATTCTGCATAGTCCGGCGGAAATACAAATCAGAAAAGAGAGTATGGCTTAAACAGCCTTATCACTTCCTGCATGGTGTTGTAATCGCCCGACACTGCTTTTACAAATATCAACCACCAGCACTGCTGTATTTTAAAAGACCACGTTTATATAAAGTGTTAAAAAACTTCACCAGCATCACTGCAAAAATGCAGCACCACAATTTTAGAAATATGACTGTCAATCATCACTTTTCCAGAAGTCGGATAAAGGATTAACGAATCCACTTCCATTCCTTTCACTTTACATTAGGATACATTGGGTTTAAATTGATATCTGCGCCACAATCTCCGCTGTTGTTTTCGGCCAGTTCATTGTGTAAATATGTATGCCATCTACCCCATGCTCCTTCAAATCAAGAATCTGGCGAACTGCATAATCAATACCGGCTTTGCGCATATCTTCCTTGTTTTTGCCATAGGCAGCAATCAGATTTTCAAGCTCCTTCGGAACGGAAGAACCGGATAAATGAATGCTTTTACTTATCTGGTTTGCACTTATAACCGGCATAATACCGGCACAGATCGGCACTGTAATTCCAATATCCATCACCCGTTCCCTAAAACGATAGAAAATATCATTGTCAAAGAAAAGCTGTGTGACAAGGAAACTTGCGCCAGCTTCAACCTTTTCTTTCAAATGTATCAAATCACTTTCAAAACTCGCAGCTTCGTAATGTTTCTCCGGATAACATGCTCCGGCAATCGAGAAGGAAGTATTTGCTTTTAGATAACGAATCATATCAGAAGCATATAAAAATTCCCTGCTGTTAAATTGTTCCTCCCCCATTGTCTGTGGCCTGTCGCCCCGCAGTGCCATGATGTAATGAATGCCTTCTTTTTCCAGTAATTCGCAGTTCTTTTGAATGTCAGACTGTTTAAAACCAACACACGTCATATGCGCCATTGTATCAATCTGCAAATGCTGTTGAATATACGATGCAATTTCTATTGTTTTTCCTGCGCTAGAGCCTCCTGCGCCATATGTGCAGCTGATAAAGTCAGGCTTCAAAGCAGCAAAAGCATTCAATTTAGCGAAAACAGCCTGAAACTCCTCCTCCGTCTTAGGCGGGGAAATTTCAAAAGAAATAGTTGTTTTGGTTTTATTTAATAAATCCTTTATCATTTTTTCCTCCATTCGATAGTGGTTGACGCTGATGGGCAATTGATTTATTAAATATCAGTATATCTTTTCTGCCTGTTTTTGAAAAATACAAAAAAATAGCACTTTGCCATAGTTTCAGACTATTTCAAAGTGCTATTCTGATTCATTTCTTATTCGTCATTCGTGTCGATATGCTTTTTTAACGCTTCTACATAAGCCTGACCATACCTGCTAAGGGGCATATTTTTTTGTGTAATGATTCCAACACGCATATACTCAGGAACTGTGCATAGTTCCTTATCTATCTGTAAGGGTTTGGCTATAATATTTTCCCCATTTAATTTCTTGCTGATTACACCGGAACTGACCGTATAGCCATTTAATCCGATTACAAGATTAAAAAGTGTTGCCCGGTCCCTTACTTTTATATTTTTGTTTCTGTCAAGTGTGCTTAATATCTCCTCTGAAAAATAAAAAGAATTGTACTCTCCCTGTTCAAAGGAAAGGTATGGGTACTCTTCCAAATCTTTTAAATCCAGCGCCTCCCTGCCTGCTAATGGGTGGTTGGAGTATATGAATACATGGGGCTTGGCAACAAACAATTCCTCAAACTTTAACCCATTCTGTTTGATCAGCTTCAATATGATTTCCTCGTTTTTTGAAGATGTGTACAAAATTCCAATTTCACTTTTCAGTCTGCTTACATCTTCAATAATTTCATGGGTTTGTGTTTCCCGCAACGTAAAATCGTACCTATTAGCATCAAATGCCCGTATAACATCTACAAAGGCATTTACTGCAAAAGAATAGTGCTGACAGGATACGGAAAAGCGAGGGCTTTGTTTATCTGTGTTTTTGAATTTCTCTTCTAAAAGGTTCGCCTGTTCTAATATTTGTCTTGCATAGGACAAGAACATATCACCCTCATCAGATATCGTAACCCCTTTATTTGTCCTATTGAAAATTGTTATCTGCATCTCAGCTTCTAATTCTCTGATTGCATTTGTCAGACTAGGCTGTGAAATAAAGAGCCTTTTGGCGGCTTCTGTAATATTTCCTGTTTCTGCCACTGTAACAATATATTTTAACTGTTGTAAAGTCATATTGAATCTCCGTTTTCTCTGTTTTCGCCTTTCATTCTAGCAAATACATTGTCTTTTATCAATCCCCTGCTCCTTAAAAGAACGGTGTTCCCAACTGATACGCACCATATGAAATGGCGAAGAAGTCGAAACAAAGATTTTAAATTCAGCAAAACAGGAAAGGTATTTTTCGATTTATGTGTTATTCTATATACCTTGAGAGTAAAAAGTTCTATCAAAAAAATAACTCTTCCATATGGATTTATGGTA
>CAMWXA010000224.1 GCA_947178035.1 uncultured Lachnospiraceae bacterium
AGATTTCAATCGGACAGCTTGCGGAAGAACTAATCAGGCAGATTAACCCAAAAGCAGAAATTGTCTGTGATGAAGAGCGGTTAAGACCTGAGAAGAGTGAAGTGAACAGATTGCTTGGCTGTAATGAAAAAATAATGCGTCTGACAGACTGGGAACCGCGGTATTCGCTGGAGGAAGGACTGAGGGAAACGATAGAATTCCTGAAGGAAAATTTGGATAAGTACAAGATAGAGATATATAACTTATGAAACAAAAAGGTGAAACAATTTAATGAGCTAAAAAGATGAAAGCAAGGTTAGTGCGCTGCATGAAGGATATCGTGATTGTTGGGAATGGTGGATTTGCCAGAGAAGTAAAATGGATAATAGACAGAATAAAACGCAGCAATGGGCAATGGAACTTTTGTGGGTATATTGATAAGGAAACAAATAAAGAAAATGTCTTAGGCGATGATACATACATTTTAAATATGTGTGAGGAGTTATCTGTAATCATTGCGATAGGAAACCCAAAGCTTAGAATGCAGCTATATAAAAAATATAGAGATAATACATATATTCGGTTTCCTAATTTAGTTGATCCTTCCGTAGATATTGCAGATAGCGTGAAATTAGGCGAAGGAAATATTATATGTGCCAATAATGTGCTTACAGTAGATATCAGTATTGGAAATTTTAATATCATAAATTTGGGATGTACGATAGGTCATGATGTTAGGATAGGCGATTTTAACACGATAAATCCAGGCACAAATGTATCAGGAAATGTAAAAATAGGCAATTTAGTGGATATCGGAACAGGAACTAAAATCATACAAGGAAAAAGAATTGACAATGAGTCGGTTATAGGGGCCGGGGCAGTAGTTATTAAAGATGTTGTCTCACGTGCCACTGTCGTGGGTGTTCCGGCAAAAGCGATAGAGAAGTGATGAGGGGGAGAAAAATATGTTTTCATATAATCAGCTTAAAGAAAGACCATATATCATTGCGGAAATAGGTGCAAATCATAATGGGGATATGGAGCTTGCAAAGAAAATGATCGATGAAGCTAAAAAATGCGGGGCAGACTGTGTAAAGTTCCAGTCATGGGACAAAAATTCTGTTTTCTCCAAAGCAGTATATGAAGACAATTATTTTTTGCAGGATGATTATAGAAACCGGACAGATTATACATTAGAAGAAATAGTAGATAAATTCCATATAGGGAAAAAGGAGCATTTTCTGCTGAAGGAATATTGTGATGAAATAGGAATTGACTTTGCATCGACGCCATTTTCGAAAAATGAAGTTGATTTACTGGTTGATGAATTGAATGTGTCTTTTATCAAGGTTGCATCTATGGATTTGAACAATATTCCATTTTTAAAATATATTGCTTCAAAAAAGAAACCCGTTGTTCTTAGTACGGGATTGTGTGGTCTGGATGCAATTGTAGAAGCTGTTGATTGTCTGGAACAAAACGGTTGTACGGAGATTGTACTGCTCCATTGTGTTTCTATTTATCCGCCTAGAGATGAGGAAATAAATCTTAACAATATCGATATGCTGAGGGACAATTTTGGGTATCCGGTAGGATATTCCGATCATTCTATCGGGGTTGTTGCTCCGATAATGTCTATAGCAAAAAAAGTGTGCATTATTGAAAAACATTTTACACTGGATAAGGATATGTTTGGATGGGATCATAAAGTTTCTGCGGATCCGGAAGAATTATCAATAATATGCAGCGCTGCAAAATCAGGATACAAAATGTTAGGGCAGTACAGACGCAGAATCCAGGAGAGTTCCGAGCGCAGGGAGGCATTTCAGAGAAGTATTGTAGCAGCAAATCCAATTCAAAAAGGAGCTGTTATAACGGAAAATGATATTGACTTTAAACGTCCCGGAACCGGAATTTCTCCTAAATATATTGACTTTGTGATTGGAAAGTGTGCAAAAAGAGATATTAGATGTGACGAACTGATACAGATGACAGACATATAAATTCAGGAGCTGGTTTATGAAAGTAACTGTTGCAAGTGTAGTGTTTCGGGAGGCGTTAGCGTTTTTTGATGATTTTGTAATATCACTCCAAAAGCAGGACTGTCAGGAATTCGATGTATTGTTAATCAATGATAATATTCCGATGGATGTACTTGCAGACAGATTAAAAATATATAAAAAGTCATTTGCTGACAGGCTGCAGATTGTAGATAAAAGTACTCATAAACTGTTACCTTATGAATTGCGAATTGAATTGCTATTTGAGGCACTGGCAGGCGGGACAGAATTGCTTATATTATTGGACTGTGACGATATGGCAAAAAGCAACAGGATTTCGGAAGTCATGAAACAGTATGATGGGAAATATGACTTTTATTATAATGATTTATTTTTGCTAAATGGCATGAATGCAATGCCCCGACTGCCTGAAATTACAGACAAAATTGATTATCTTCTGGAACATAATTATTTAGGGCTTTCGAATTGTGCAATAAACATGAAGCATATAGAGGAAGAGTTTATCGATAGTTTGAGAGAAGGAGTGACACAGGTATTTGACTGGTATTTGTTTAGTCGGATGCTATTGGCAGGCATGAGGGGCAGGCGTATAGACAATACTGGAACGTATTACAGAATATATGTAAACAATACAGCCGGCCTTTCAAAATATACAGAAAGTGAACTTGAAAAGGAACGAAATATAAAATTAAAACATTATGAGTTATTGAGAAAATATGATGGACGGTATAGAGAATTAATTGATAAATATGTAAAATTAGATATAGGTAGATGCAGGACTGGAACAAATACTGGTGTGTATTTTTGGTGGGGAATGTTATCAGAATGGAGAGACGAATAATATGTTGGCAATAATTCCGGCGAGAGGCGGTTCAAAAGGAATTCCAGGGAAAAACATAAAAGAGCTGTGCGGTAAGCCGCTGATTGCATATACGATTGAAGCTGCGCTGGATGCACAGGAAATAGACAGGGTAGTGGTGACAACAGACAGTAAGGAGATAGCGGAAGCCGCCCTGCGGTATGGTGCAGAAGTTCCGTTTTTGCGTCCTTCTCATTTGGCGGAAGACAATTCAAGTGCGGTTGATGTATATCTGCATGCAGTTGAATTTTTAGAAAAAAGAGATGGAATCCGCATTGATAAATTTGCAGTACTGCTGCCTACTGCACCGTTAAGAGACGCATATGAAATTGATCGTGCAGTTCGAACAATGAAAAAGCGCTTGTGTACAACGTTGGTTTCCGTATCTGAGGCGGATGTTCCAGCTAGTTGGTATTATCAAATGAATGAAGATATGATTATTAAAAATGCTGGTTTTGATTCGGACAATGCGATAAAGAACCGGCAAATGAACTGTCAGTATTATGTTCCAAATGGTGCAATATATATACTGGATTATCAGCTGCTAAAAAGAGAAAGAACTTATTATACAGATGACACAGTCGGATATGTTATGGCTAAGAAAAAATCGGTAGATATTGATACGATGGATGACTTTGAATATGCGGAGTATTTGCTCAAGCAAAAGACATTCGGGAGGAGAAAATGAATATTTTGCTCACATACAACAATGGTACATTCCAATAGCTTTATACAAAGAAACTGATGTTCTGAATTACGCAAGAAACACAATGGAGAAATTAAAATGAAAGCATTATTCATCGGCTGTGTGGAATCGTCGGCAGCATTTTTAAAAACGCTGATAGAAGCAGAGGCGGATATTGTTGGTGTGATAACAAAGCAGGAGTCGGAGTTTAATTCTGATTTTGTGGATTTATCCGATATTGCTAAACAAAACAAGATACCATATCTCTATGTGAAAAATATCAACAACAATCAGACATATGAGTTTATCAGGGAGCTGCATCCGGAGGTAGGATTTTGCATGGGATGGTCACAGTTAATCAAAAAAGAACTGCTTGATATGTTTCCACAGGGAATCATAGGTTTTCATCCTACGGCGCTTCCGCAGAACAGAGGCAGGCATCCTCTGATATGGGCGCTTGCTCTGGGACTGAATGAAACCGCATCCAGCTTTTTTATACTGGATGAAACCGCGGATACGGGAAAAGTCATATCACAGGAACGGGTGCCAATATTGTACGAGGATAATGCAAGAACTCTGTATGATAAAGTAATGGCTGCTGCAAAGGTTCAACTGAAAGAACTGTGGAGCGATATCTGCAAAAACAATATACAGACAATTGTGGATAAAGAGCAGAAGGGAAATACATGGCGAAAACGCGGCAGGGATGACGGAAGGATAGACTGGAGAATGTCCGGCAGAAATATCTATAATCTGGTAAGAGCGTTGTCGGAACCGTATGCTGGCGCACATTTTGAATATAACGGATATGATTATAAGGTGTGGGAAGCGAAGGAGCTTGAGGATGCCTTATATAAAAATATTGAGCCAGGAAAGATTGTGGAAGTAAGGGAAGACAGGCATTTTGTTGTCAAAACAGGAGACGGACTGATAGAGCTTATTCGTTTTGACAGACGATTTACACCACATGCTGGAATATATTTGTGATTTTAATCTGGCTGAACGGAAACATACAAAAAAATGATGCAGGTGAGGATAAAGAATGAGGATTATAGTAATATCACCCCACCCTGATGATGAGACACTGGGGGCAGGCGGCAGTATTTTAAAATTAAGGGATTTAGGAAATGAAATACACTGGCTGAATATAACTGACGCAAAACCAGGGGGGGGGTATAGTACGGACTTTATAGAAAAACGGAAAAATCAGATTGAGAGAGTTAGAGAATATTTTGGTTTTAACGGATTTGTTAATTTAAAATTTCCACCAGCAGATTTAAATGACAGCATAAAGGGCGACCTGATTAATTCCATAGGTAAGGAATTTGAACGGGTAAAACCGGACTGTATTATTTTACCGGATTATAATGATGCGCATTCTGATCACAAATACGTGTTTGAGGCGGCGTATGCATGTTCAAAGGTATTTCGGCGCAGTTACATAAAAAGGATTCTGACGATGGAAATCATTTCCGAAACTAATTTTGGAATGCCATATGATAAATTTAAACCTAATTTATACATAGATATCACAAACTATTTTGCGGATAAAGCAGAGGCGCTCAGGATATATGATACGGAATTGGGGGATTTACCTTTTCCAAGAAGTATTGAAGCAGTAAAAGCGCAGGCAGTCATGAGAGGGACTGAAGCAGGCGTGTTTTATGCCGAGGCATTCAGGGTAATTAAAGAGATTGAGTAACACGAACAATACAAGGGGATTTTAAGAAACATCATGGAGATTGCAGATTTTTTCATATCAGAAGAAGAAAAGATAAAAAATGTACTGCATCGTATGGATACAGTAGGACATGGGATACTGCTGATAGGCAGTGGCTATCAACTAAAGGCAGTGATTACAGACGGTGATATTAGGCGGGCTATGCTGAAGGGATATGATGAAAACAGCAGATCCGGCGATATAGCGAATTATTGTCCGTTTTTTCTGAACTTGTTTGAGGCAACCGAGCAGAAAATAAACGATGCGTTTGAGACCAAAAGAATAAAAGCAGTTCCGATTGTTGGAAATGACGGTACAGTAAAAAGAATAGTATTTGATAATGGAAAGGTAATATATAAGAGAGCGTATAATGATACAAAAGTCATTATTATGGCAGGCGGAAAAGGGACAAGACTTGCGCCATTAACAGATGTCCTTCCAAAACCGCTTATTCCGCTGGACAATGAAACGATATTAGAGCATATCATTGACAGATTTAGCATCTTAGGTTTTTGGGATTTTAACATTATTATTAATTATAAGAAGGAATTAATAAAGGCTTTCTTTTCGGAAACAGTATATAACAACAAAAATAATGTAAATGTGACGTTGTGGGAGGAAGAAAACTTTCAAGGAACAGCCGGGGGATTAAAATTACTACAAGGGGAGATTAAATCAACTTTTATTTTAAGTAATTGTGATATTATAGTTAATTCTGATTATGAATATATCATTAACAAGCACAAAGAAAATAACAATTATATCACAATGGTCTGTGCACCACAAAGTATACAAATTCCATATGGTACAGTTAAGACGGACGCTGACAACAATATTATAGCTTTGGAGGAAAAGCCTTCTATCGAATGTTTGATAAATACGGGAATGTATGTGCTTGAGGCAGAAACAATCGAGTTAATAAATAATGGGGAATTTCTTCATATGCCTGATCTTATACAGAGATGTATAGATAAAGGATATAAAGTAGGAGCATATAAGATTGCAGAGGATGGATGGTTAGATATGGGGGAAATGAATAAGCTGAAATATATGGAGAAACAGTTTATAAGTTAAGGGAGTAGAATATGAAAATACAGGATAATTACCCTGAAGGAAAAATGCTTTGGTTCAATGACTTTTATTGTGACGGAAATAATATTTTTTTTTCTGCAGGAAATTTTAATGGACTATATGCGTATTCCATAGTGAATAAAAAATTGTCTTTTTTAGGAAAATTTAAGGACGAATATGCGCTATGCATACAGTTATATGGAAATGTTAATAATTTTGAAAATCAGCTTATATTTACGCCACTGTCAGCCAACAGTATTGGCATTTATGATTTGTATAATAAAACTTTTGAATCAATAGCTTTACCGATGCCTAAGGCTGAATGTGGGTATGAATGTAAATTCTTAAATTCTGTAATATATAAAAATAGTGTTTTTGCATTTCCCGGTTACTGTTCATATATTATAGAATACAACATAAAGAACAAAAAGTTAATTATACATGATAGTTGGTATAATGAATTGTCCAATCGGTATAAGAAAAAATCAAACTTATTGTTTCATTTTGATTCTGTGCAGATTAATGATGATATTTATCTTTTGTCAGAACAATATAGTGGAATGTTCAGGTATTGTTTACGGGATAATACATATGAATTTATCGAAATAGCAGGAATATACGAGAATATTCATACGCTGTCTTATGATGGAAATTATATATGGTGTAGTACAAACAGCAAATTGTTGAAATTGAATTTAAAGGGAAAAGTAATAGAAGAGATTGATATTTTTGCAACTTATGGAGTGAAAGGAGACTTTTACTATAGTGTATATCATAGAGA
>CAMWXA010000225.1 GCA_947178035.1 uncultured Lachnospiraceae bacterium
GTTAAACGTCGTGGTGATGAATCCGGAGACGGGAAGCGTATACAAGGCAGGGACGAATGATGCAACAAACATGTTCCGCCAGAATGGAAATGCATTTGTGACTTATCTCAGAAAGAAGTAAGAATACAATTTGACAAATATATATCGCCGTTTTATAATAAAAGCATATATAAATAACAAGATAACAAGGATGTTATGGAGGATGAGGCTCATGGGGGAGTATAAGATTCAATCTAGGAGGAAACTAATATGCGTATAGTAGAGAGAGTGCTGTACGGATTTGGTGGGTTATTGGCGCTTATACTTCTTTTTATTGCCATTTGCCACTACAATCCGGATCTGGCGAAAATGATGGGGGCTGAATTTAAGGTGGAAGCAGAGGCTGGAAATCATACCGACGAGGTGTTTATGGCCAATGCGGCGGTGACACTAGGCGAGCTTCCAGCTGCAGAAAATACCCGTTCTGTTACAGAAATCGCGCTGCCAGGAAATCCTGTTTCGACGAAAGATACACGGTCGGTCGATGACAGTGACACAAGAGAAAGCGCAGAGAGCAAGTTAAATGTTCCAGGGAAGGTTGCGGGTCTGAGCGGATACATTCCAGTCAAGGCAACAGGAACAGAGATCTCCCAGTCTAAGGCGGACGAGATTGCAAAAGAACTCAGCAAGGGTGAGACAGGGAGCAGCCTGACCTTTGACGGTGATATTTATCCGTATTATACGATTATCAACGAGACACAGAGGGCAATCTACAGACAGATTTATGCCAATGCCAACGCGCAGAACAAACATTTTGCGCCGGTGGAAGACATTACGGCAAACGATCTGAAGAATGCATTTACATCGGTTGTCAATGACCACCCTGAACTGTTCTGGGTCGATACTGCATATAAGTATCAGTATACACCCAAGGGAAGTGTCGCTGATATTACGCTTGTATTTAACATTACAGCAAATGATCTTGAATCGTCGAAGTCCGAGTTTGAGGCGGCAGCAAAGCTGATTACGGATGCGACTTATGGGAAATATACAGACTATGACAAAGAAAAAACTGCACATGATACACTGATCAGCAGGGTCAAATATGATGCGAATGCGCCAATGAACCAAAGTGCCTACAGTGCACTTGTATATGGGAGGACAGTGTGCGCAGGATATGCGAGAGCATTGCAGTATGTATTACAGCAGCTTGATATTCCTTGTTACTATGTGACAGGATACGCCGGTGAGAATCATGCATGGAATATTGTGAAGCTCAGTGATGGCTATTACAATGTGGACAGCACATGGGATGATACAAATCCAAATACCTACGACTATTTTAACTGTTCCGATGATGACTATGCATCGACCCATGTGAGACGCGACTTGTCAATTTATCTTCCGCCGTGCAACGGCAACCGCTATAGCGGCCTGGAGGTCAATCCATCTGTGACACCGCCAGCAAACACGACACCACCACCGACAACAAGCACGACCACACCATCGACAAATACGACTACAACAACCACACCATCGACAAATACGACTACCACGACCACGCCATCGACAAATACGACAAATCAGAGTACTGCGACGAATACAGAGTCGATTACAGTGATTACAGTCCGCGGCGGCGGTGATGCGGATTATATTGATAATATTGATGAATACTTTATTAAGTGTTTCGATGCAATGATTGACAGGGACGACAGCGTCATAACATTTGACCTGATTATCACAGACAAGAAGCTCTGGGACAATATCTACAAAGCATATGACCGGGGCGACTGCCAGGAGGGATATATTGACCGCTACCTTGTGGAAAAACACAAGAACGCGTGCAGCATGAATGTCGAGGCAGTACCACGGACAGATGGAAGTTATCTGTTGAGACACCGCGCTGTGATTAGTTGAGATTAAAAAGGGAATGAATCAGTGATGGTTCATTCCCTTTTTAGATATTATTTAGTTGTAGTTGTCAATGCAAGGCTGGAACATGTCCTTGCCTATGCCGCATAAAGGGCAGCACCAATCATCTGGCAAATCCTCGAACGCAGTACCAGGAGCAATGCCATGTTCCGGATCACCCTTTTCAGGGTCATAAGTATATCCGCAGGGATTACAAAAATATTTCTGCATAATCGTTTGTCTCCTTATTTGTTATTTTATCTTTATTAGTTAGCCAAAGTATCTCTTCAGCAGACCCTCAAACGCTCTTCCATGTCTTGCCTCGTCACGAGCCATCTCATGAACGGTATCATGGATTGCGTCAAGGTTTGCAGCTTTAGCGCGCTTAGCGAGGTCAAACTTACCAGCAGTAGCGCCGTTTTCTGCCTCTACGCGCATCTCAAGATTCTTCTTGGTGGAGTCTGTCACAACTTCGCCTAAGAGCTCAGCGAACTTCGCAGCATGCTCAGCCTCTTCCCATGCAGCCTTCTCCCAGTAGAGACCAATCTCAGGATAGCCTTCTCTGTGCGCAACTCTTGCCATAGCAAGATACATACCAACTTCTGTGCACTCGCCGTTGAAGTTTGCTCTCAGATCTGCCATGATATCCTCGCTGACACCCTTTGCCACGCCTACTACATGCTCAGCAGCCCAGGACATCTCACCCTCCTGCGCTTTGAATTTCTCAGCAGGTGCGTTACACTGCGGACATCTCTCCGGTGCGCTGTCTCCCTCGTAAACATAGCCACATACAGTACATACAAATTTCATATTAAAATCCTCCTTTTTATTATCACTATGGAAAACAGTACTGAATCTGTTTTTCCACACAGCCAAATTAATTTTCCTGACTATATAGGTCATGCCAAAAGTCAGGACTTCTGATCAAGGCATTTTTTACAGATGCCATAGAAATAGAGTCTGTGCCCCTGAATCAATCCGTCAAAGTCCTTTGCAGCCTCCGTGTCAATCGACGAAAAATCATTGCGTTCCATCGGTAAATCAATCACTGCATTACAGCAGCTGCACACGAAATGATAGTGCGGACTGGTATTGTAATCGAAATGATCAATACCAAGCATCCCAAAGCTGTGCTTTGTAATCATGCCAGCTTCAACCAGCTGGTTCAGATTGCGGTACACTGTGCCAAGACTGATATTGGGAAACTCCTCCCTCACACTGAAATAGACTCGTTCTGCAGTCGGGTGATCCCTGCGGGACTGCAGGAAGGAGAGGATAGCTGCCCGCTGGCGGCTGTATTTCATGTTCATAAAATCCCCCTTCTTTCTGTCGAAACACGCCATGTACGCATTCAAACATAACGACCTAAATCAGTAATGATTACTGTTATTATAATTGCTTTCTTTCCGAATGTCAATCTGAATTTACGCTAATTAAAAAAAAATTAAGAAATCTCCAAACCACTATATTTTCAGGTCGGATATGCTATACTAATTTTATAATTACACAGACACATCTTTTTTATGCACTGGAATGGAGACGGTATGGTTTTATGAGTAGGAGAGCACATATCAAACTGAAAACGAAAATGATGATACTTTTTCTGGCAATTATATTGGTGCCGCTTCTGTGCGGGATAATGGTATTCATGGGCTATGGATATTATGAAAACATTGATATGCTGCACGAGCTGAGCAAAAAGGATATTATGATTGGGGCGATAGTCAACAGACGTCTGATGAAACATATGGTGATTGCCATGGTTGTAATCCTGATTCTCACCAGCGGCATCATCACTGCATGGCTCAATAAGGACATTTACAAACCGCTCAAAGAGCTGAGTGTGGCGATGCAGCATATTTCAGTGGGTGATTTTGATTACCATATGAATGGCAGACGCGGTGATGAGATCGGGATACTGTATGACAACTATGAGCAGATGCGTCTCCAGTTGAAGGAAAACGAGGAGGAGAAGGCACAAAATGAAAAGAAGTCCAAGGAGCTTGTGAGCAACATCTCACATGACCTCAAGACGCCAATCACATCGATCAAGGGCTATGTGGAAGGAATTATGGACGGTGTGGCAAACACGCCGGAAAAGATGGATAAATACATCAAAACCATCTACAATAAGGCGAACGATATGGACAGACTCATTAACGAACTGACCACTTACTCCGGGATTGACTCCAACAAGATTCCATACCATTTCAATATTTTGAATGTCTCAGATTACTTCTCGGACTGTGTTGAGGAGGTGGGACTCGACCTGGAATCCAAAAATATTCACCTGAACTTTACCAACCTGGTATCAGCAGATACCTGTGTTGTGGCAGACCCAGAGCAGCTCAAGAAGGTTATCAACAACATTATTAGCAACAGCGTCAAGTATATGGGACATGAAAACGGTGAGATTGATATCCGGCTTTTGGATGAGGCTGAGTCCGTCAAGATTGAGATCGAGGACGATGGAAAAGGAATTGCGTCAAAGGACATCGGTAATATTTTTGAGCGTTTTTATCGGACGGATTCCTCCAGAAATTCGCTTCAGGGTGGAAGCGGTATCGGACTTAGTATCGTGAAGAAGATTATCGAGGATCATGGAGGCTATGTGTGGGCGACCAGCAAAGAGGGAGAAGGAACCTGCATGCATTTTGTACTGCGCAAGTACACAGCGAAAACGGATGAAGTAGTTATTTAAAGTATTATAAGGAAAGGATAGATCATATGAGCAGAATATTGATAGTAGAGGATGAGGAGGCAATTGCAGAGCTTGAGAAGGATTATCTGGAGCTGAATGATTTTGAGGTGAAGATTGAAAACAGTGGTGATACTGGTCTTGCGACTGCGCTTGCAGAGGACTTTGACCTGATCATCCTCGATCTGATGCTTCCGGGCATTGATGGCTTTGAGATCTGCAAGCGCATTCGTGAGGACAAGGATGTGCCAATTCTTATGGTGTCAGCCAAGAAGGATGATATCGATAAAATACGCGGACTAGGCCTCGGTGCGGACGATTATCTGACCAAACCGTTCAGCCCGAGCGAGCTTGTGGCGCGTGTGAAGGCACATATGGCGCGTTACAACCGGCTGGTGGGCAGTCATACCAAGGAGAATGACGTTGTGGAGATCAGAGGAATCCGCATCGACAAGACTGCGAGACGTGTGTTTGTGGATGGTGAGGAGAGAAACTTTACGACGAAGGAATTTGACCTTCTGACGTTCCTTGCGGAAAACCCGAACCACGTTTTTACAAAAGAAGAAATTTTTAGGGAGATCTGGGACATGGATTCCATCGGCGACATCGCCACAGTGACTGTGCATATTAAGAAAATCCGTGAGAAAATTGAGACAGATACCTCCAAACCGCAGTATATCGAGACGATATGGGGTGTCGGATACCGTTTTAAATTGTAAAATTTTACATTCGAATAGGAATGTGTGAAGATGGATAAAATGATAGTGTATGAGGACAATGTTCTGCTTGTTGTGCATAAACCTGTAGGGATTGCGACAGAGACGGCCCGCGTTGGCCAGGCAGACCTTGTATCCGAATTAAAAAACTACCGGAAGAAAAAAGGTGAGGATACTTATATCGGCGTAATACACAGGCTTGATCAGCCAGTGGAAGGACTTTTGGTTTTTGCCAAGGATGCTAAGACGGCCAGGAAGCTTGGTGACGAACTGCGAAAAGGCACTTTGAAGAAAAAATATGCAGCGCTTGCCGCAGGGATTGTGCAGGCACCAGAGGGAAAGCTGACAGATTATCTGCTAAAAGATGGGCGGACCAATTTGTCCACAGTGGTGGCAAAGGAGACAAAAGGCGCCAAAAAGGCAGTGCTCTGCTGGAAGCTTTTGCGGCAAAAGGAATCTGTATCGCTTCTGGAAATCGAACTGTATACTGGCAGACACCATCAGATTCGGGTGCAGATGGCACATGCGGGATTTCCACTTCTTGGGGATTTTAAGTATGGAACGGCAGCATCAAAAGAACTGTCCAATATATTTGCTGTCAACAGCACAGCCCTTCTGGCTTATGAAGTCCAGCTGATGCATCCTGTTACCGGGAGAACAATGAAATTTTCGTTAGAATTAGACAGATTTGTTAAAATATTCTGACAAAAAGAATGTGCAGAAAGAGTTGACACATTTTTATAGAAAAAGTATAATATAAAATATAGACAAAGGCCTTGTATTTTGCAAGAACTCAGTGAAAGGGGAGTGTCACAGCTGCAGGCTGGATTTGACAGCTGATTTGTCAAATTTTGGCAGTGTGGATTGTAAAGTATTACAAAGGAGGCCAGAGTATGGATGGAATGCAGAATTGGACAAACTATTTAGAGGTTATGCGCAATCGTCTGCTTCTTGTCAATGACGCTGATAGCCTGATTTCAGTATTGTATGATGTCAAAAATATACCAATCGCACTATCAACGATAGAGGACGTGACAGACGGAACCGGACTAAATATGTCGTTATCAGTTATCTGTTCTGAGGCGAAGGTTATAGGCAGAGTGATGTGTCTGGCAAGTGACGATATGTTTACAACAGTTCAGCTTAACCTTGACACAGTAAGTAAGGTAAACTCAAAAATATCGGTGGATGGTAAGGGCGTGGTGATGAAGCTCACGATTCGAAACGGAGCTGAATTTCTACTGATGTTTCACACAGATTTTGTGGAAGAAGAGGATTAAAAGCTCTTGTCATTATGGAAATCAGAGGACGCTATAACAATGGGCTGATGAGGGAGAAACCTATTGTTACGGCGTCTTTTTGTATAGGGGGTACATATGGAATATCACAAGAAGGCAGATTTGAAAGTTGTGTGTATTGCCACGCAGGAGGATTTTGAATTTTTCGGGATTACTTTGGATGATGTTCTCGACAGGACAGAGGCCGGAATGAATTTCCTGAAAAAGGCAAAGGAGCTGTGCGCTATGACACAGAAGACTGCGTGGACGAATGTCGCATATACGCTCAATATTACGATGCTTCCTGACGACCGCGTTTCCTTTGAATTTAGCGAGTGCATCGAGGATTATGTTATCAGTTTAAAGCATTCTTTGGCCATGGCAGATGCGCAGACGCGGGGGCCGCTGGAAGAATTTATCCGGGCGCTTGAGGATGCGGATGAGGAGGAAGGGCGCAGGCTGGTTGCACATTTTGAGGAAAGTGTGAATCTATAACGTGATTTTTGGGCGCACTACCCCCTTGGTGGAAAA
>CAMWXA010000226.1 GCA_947178035.1 uncultured Lachnospiraceae bacterium
TGATACAACGTGTTAATAGTTTCTATATCTAAAAAGGCAACCCTTTTTAAAACACAAAAAAAGAACCTTTTTACCGATTCTTTGAGATATTGGTTCCTTTATCTTTCTTTCCTTATTTTGTTGTGTTTGCTAACATGTAGCATCTGCTGCCATATCCTCCGTCAAGTCCGTAATCACATCGCCTTTAGACTGGAATTCACAGGCGTTGAACGGAATCCCGCCCGCCGCCTGCGGCCAGAGAGCAAGTGTGTGGTCAACATAGTATTTGTCAAATCCAGACTCCTTAATTTCCTCCGGGGTCAGGTTTCTTGTCAACTGATAGACAATCGCACAGATCATTTCAAAATGGGCCAGTTCTTCTGTACCGATATCTGTCAAAACTCCCGCCACTGTATTATAAGGCATGGTATATCGCTGCGCAAGATATCGCATTGATGCCGCAAGCTCGCCGTCCGGGCCGCCGTACTGACTGATAATAACCTGGGCAATCTGCGGATTGGTCTGGGTAATTTTAACTGGATACTGTAATCTCTTTTCATAATTCCACATTAGTTATAGCCTCCTTCCCATGGCCAATCCTGTGTGGCCCATTTCCATTCCCTGTTGTCCATGTCAACGATACTAAGTACAAGCGGTCCATACTTTTCTGTGTATTCCGTCACAAGCTTGTTTTTCATCGCGTTATACTGCCTGAAATTCTCCATCGCCTGCTGGTCATACGGATGCGTATCGAGATAAAGGTTCAGCTCTTTCAGCACGAAATCGATTTTGCTGATCTCCTGTAACATCTTCTGGCGTTCGGAATCCATACATGGTTTGCATCCTGTGTTCATCCCTTCACTCTCCTCCCTAAAAATGGTTTGTTGAGTTCAGGAAATATTGTACCTGTTTTGAATGCCTCGTCAAGATTTTCGTACATATTACAATTTCTCTGCCACGGTACATAGGCCATCGCTACGGGAAATTGCTCCATATAGGACATCTGTGGTTTCCATTCCTGCATAACAGTACTGCTCCTTGTTGTTTTAGAATAGTTACTATCATAATATGTCAAATTAACAAGAATGCTACTGCAAAATCTCTGTATTCTCACCACTTTGAAACGGCTTCGCAAACAAAAACACGCCAAAAACCAAGCCATTAAGTACCAAAGAAACCAGCAGTTCACTCCATGTGACCGATTGATTTTCCAGTACACTGGCAGAATGATTTCCCGAAATGATCGGAATTAAATTATTGTTTAGAAAATGCAGCGCTACCGGAACCCAGATATTGTTCGTCTTCTTATATGCATATGCGAAAAAAATGCCGAGTGTAATGCACGTAATCTGCTGGGCAAGAATCATAAGAAGCTGACTGTTTTGCGTGTAGTAAAACAAATCAATCGGCAGATGCCATATTCCCCACACGACGCCAAGCAGCAGAACACCGCCCCGTACCCCAAACTTTCTCTGCATCAGAGGCTGCAGATAATACCGCCATCCATACTCCTCACCCAGAAATGCGGCGTACAGCAAAAAGAAATTTACAGGAAGTGCTGCCAGCAGAATCCATGTATTCGGATTTGCTGCGATGACACCGAAAACCGCCCACTCACCGCTGCACAAAAAGGAAATTACCGTTCGAATCATATAAAGCGCCAAAAACAGGAAGATGCAAAACCACGAGGACGCTCCGTTATTCCAGCATAAACCATAGGCCCTGCGTTTCTCTTTCTTCGTTGCCAGCAAAATAATCCACCCGACAATGCCAGAACCGATCAACAGCAATTGCGATACCCACGACCACACAGGAAGAACATACCCGTTACCGGCATCTATCATCGCATAGGGATTCCATATGGAAAGAACTGCCATCACAGCAAACAGCACTGTCACGCAAATAAAAAACACATAAAACACTCTGGGAATCAAAACATCATTTTTTCTTGTAAACAAAACAGCCAGCATTACACCGGACGCCGGATAGAACATCTGCGCATTTGCAAACATGCCCAAATCCAGATTTTTGCTGTTACCATACCACATCAGGAATCCCATCAGGAAAGTGACGCCATAGGCAACGGCAACATATATAAAAAGTTCCTTTTTTTCCACGTGTTTCATTAAATTCACCCTTTCTATCAGATTATAAACCGTAACCGATTCATATCCTCACCTTTCCTATCTGATTATAAACTGTACCAGCTTCATATTCTCATCAAAAGCAATTGTAAACTGAATCGATCCCTCCTGATAAGTTCCTATCATGACAACACCGCCAAAAGCCTCCTGTGTTTCCTGGTCCACATTTCCAAGGACAATCGTCTTTGCAATCTCCTGAAAATCTCCGCATTTTTCGTGATATGGCTCACTCTGCGCCGCAAAATTTTCTTCTGTGAGAAGTTCCTGGAACGCATCACTTCCCATATCAATAATGCTCTGATAATCGTGGTTATTGAAATATTCGATCGCCCTTTCGGCTTCCGCCTTCACCGTCGCCTCATCAAACTGTTCTGGCAGGGGCTGCGCGCCGCATGCAGTGAGGGCAAGTATTATCATAATTACCCCTGCGATTCTGCCAAATATTCCTCTTCTTCTTGATAGACTTTTCATAAATAACACCTTTCCTTTCTTATATTCAATTTACTCCTTATCCTATCTAAAAATTGTGTAATATTCCAAATTCATTTACAGTATTTTGCAAAAATTTACATCGATACACAGAAACTTTTTCCTGAAATACAGCGCTCAATTGTTATCCGGAAACAACAGTGTAACAGAGAAAACGTATCCTTTTTGATCTGTCTGCATCTCGCCATGGTATTTCTCAACAGCATTTCGCACATTCTCCAATCCGATTCCCTCATGCCCTGTTTTGGCGGATTTACCTGGAGTGTAAGTTCTCTTTGTCGTGTTTGACATCTTTATGACGCAAAAGTCCTGAATCTGCTTGCCTTGAAGCTCAAGCCTGAAATTTTCATTCGCTGTCCTTTCCTCCAGTGCGTTATCCAGCAGATTGGCAAAAATTGTCGTCGTATCCATTTCCGACAAAAAATCAAGACGGACACCCATCAGACTGCACTGAAACTGTTCCTGATTCAACTCCTTTATTTTATCATTCAGGATAATATTGAGCATCCGGTTATCTGTATAATATGTCATACCAAGGGCATTCAGCATCTGGTGCATATCGGCAACATAGCTTTGGGATTCGGCAAGCTTCTGTGACTGTTCCAACATCTGCAGATGATTTCTGATGTCATGGATTACTTTGCGCGACTTCGCATAGTTTGATTCCAGATCCGCGTAAAACTGGTGTATCAGCTCGTTCTGCTGCCGCATCAGCTCCAGCTTATGCTTCAATTCCTGCGTCTTTGACACATCATACCAGAAATAAAAACAGTACAGATTAATCACTAAAACAAGCGCACAGTACACAATCAGCCACTCATGCCCAAACCGCAGAAGAAACACATCAGAACTGATGGCAAACCAAAATATGAGTATCACGCTGATGACAGGTACCAGGAGCATCCCACGTATCTTAAACCGCGGCTGTACGGACATATATCTTTTTTCGATTATTACTTTAAAGACAAAAGTGATTATAACAAGCAGACACGCCTTTAAAAGTATCATAATATAAGCATAAGTTTTATTTTCCAGAGAATAAACTTCCCGCACCTTCATCGCCGTAAAAATGGCAATCATCTGCGTCGTATACATGAAAAACATAAAACCAACCTGATACAGAACACCTACTTTATCCCGGTGATACAGCATATATCCTATCAAAATATAATACAAAGTCAGCCCGATCATCGTTATGGAATCATCGTGCCAAATCATTGGAATCATCACCGTCAACAGTGCATAAATAATCCATACTACAATTTTAACAGCGCGAAACAATTTTTTGTTTCCAGCCAATTCTTCCCTGCCCGGCAGTGAGATAACAAGATACGCAGAACAACAGGTCAGCGAAGCAATATCCAAAAGCGAAAATATCCAATCCGCAATCATCTGTCAGCCTCCTTCCATTTTCTGGCGTTCTAACCGCTCTGATAAATAGTTTGTGAGTTCCTGTTTCCATTCCCTCTGCTTTTTCTGCGACAGTGGAATCCTGTCCCCGTTATCCATGAAAATGTCAAGGTTTCTGACATTTTTTACATGGAGAAGATTAATTACAAAACTCTTGTGCGGCATGGAAAATCCCATGGAACAGGTGCGCGTGTAAATGCTGCTGATTTTTCCTGTCATATGATACGTATTTTGGAGTGTCACCATCCTGATCTTTCGGTTTGTAAATTCAAAATAGCAGATGTCTGCAGCATCCACACACACCATTCCCTCGTCTGTATGAAAATCCAGAATCCTCTGTTTGTCCGCCCTTTTCACATAACGGAATAGTTCCTCCAATATCTGCTTCAGCCGATCCTGCGATATTGGCTTTAATAAATACTGAAACGCATGGACTTCAAATGCACCTGCCACATAATCGCGGTAAGCGGTGAGATAGACAATCTTTGTCTCATGGTCCCGCTCCCGTATCTGTCTGCCTGTCTCAATGCCGTTAATTCCTTTCATGTCAATGTCAAGAAAAATCGCATCGAAGGAATCATATGATGCAAGAAGCGCCTCCCCGGAATCAAAACAAGAGATTTTGATGTCCTGGCTCCACTCCCTGATTACGCCGGACACCATTTCACATATTGCTGGTTCATCATCACATACTGCTATCTGATACATTTCATATACCATCCCCTTATTTCCAGAACGATTCCTATCACCACAAACAACACACCGTCATTTGTCCTTTCCAGAATTAAATATTGTGATACCGATTCTTTATAGTTCCTAAGTATACCGAAAACATTGAAAAAAGTAAATTTCGATTGAACAAAAGATAAAAAAGAATGTATGAAATACTGATTTTAACACATACTGAATCCATATATGAATGCATTTTTCTGCCATTTGTATTATTTATATATCGCACAGCAAATATGAAGTCATCTAATACACCGGCAGGAAAGTCACTTACCTCTGCACATGCGCTGCCAATATGCCTTGAAATGGCATATAATTTTTATATGGCGTGTGCACAAAAACTGAGAAAGGTATGGTTATTCCTATGTATCAAGAATTTGAAGAAAATAAAAAATATATATCAGAACTGCTTCATACCAATGAATGCTTTGATATTGTGAGCAGAGATGTACTAATTGGTGAAAAAAATGCTATATTCTATTTTGTCGATGGATTCTGTAAAGATGATCTGATGCAGAAACTTCTGCAGTTTTTAATGGGATTAAAAGCTGCTGATATGCCCCAGAATGCCAAGGGGTTAAACCAGCTCATGCCTTACGTTGAGGTGGATCTCACAAAAGATTTCAATGAAATTACAAAAAATGTGCTCTGCGGCGTGTTTGCAGTCCTCATCGAGGGCTTTGACGAATGCATTCTGATTGACTCGCGCACTTATCCGGCGCGTGGTGTATCCGAGCCGGAAAAAGATAAAGTTCTGCGTGGTTCCAAGGACGGTTTTGTAGAGACAATCGTGTTTAACACTGCACTGATTCGCCGGCGTATCAGGAGCACCGACCTGCGCATGGAAATGCTCAGTGCCGGAAAAGCATCCAAGACCGATATCGTGCTCTGCTATATGGACGACCGGGTCGACAAAGAATTTCTGGGAAAAATACGTGACCGCATCAATGATATCAAAGTCGACGCATTGACATTGAATCAGGAAAGCCTTGCGGAGTGTCTGTTCACATCGAAATGGTACAATCCATTTCCAAAATTTAAGTATACAGAGCGCCCTGACGCCGCTGCTGCACAGGTGTTAGAGGGAAATATCATCATTTTGGTAGACAACTCTCCTTCCGCAATGATCCTGCCAACCAGCATACTGGATATGATACAGGAGGCGGATGACTTTTATTTTCCGCCGCTCAC
Source organism: uncultured Lachnospiraceae bacterium (assembly GCA_947178035.1). GTDB lineage: Bacteria > Bacillota > Clostridia > Lachnospirales > Lachnospiraceae > COE1. The sequence continues at coordinate 5,943 of CAMWXA010000226.1, forward strand.
AGGTTCGTATCTCAGACTCTCGCGTTTCTTGATTTTGATACTAACTTATTTTATCACACCTACCTTCCTGCTGCTGATGCAGAATCCCGACTGGATTCCGCCTGCATTTGACTTTATTGTGGTAAAAGAAGATATCAATGTTCCACTAATCTGGCAGTTTTTGATCCTAGAGCTTGCAATTGACGGACTGCGGCTTGCAGCAGTCAATACACCAAACATGCTTTCGACACCCTTGAGTGTTATGGCTGCGCTGATTCTCGGTGAGTTTTCAGTCAAAAGCGGATGGTTCAATGCCGAGGTCATGTTATATATGGCATTTGTTGCCATAGCAAACTATACCCACCCCAGTTATGAGCTTGGCTATGCGATCAAGTTTTTCCGACTAATCAACTTGATTCTGACTGCACTTTTCCAGTTCTGGGGCTACCTTGCCGGCGTGATTCTGTTCTTTGCCGCTATTGTCACCAACAAGATGGTATCTGGTCAGAGCTACCTTTATCCGCTCATACCATTCAGCTATCAAAAACTCAGTCACGCACTGTTCCGGCACCGGCTGCCAAAGTCGGCGGAATAAGCACAGCGTGGCCGCAAATATTCTTAGGAAATGTTCCTTATTCATTCATATATAAAAGGTGTATGCCAAGAAACGTTCTGTTCCTGCATACACCTTTTCTCATTCTCTAATTTTTCCCAGTCGTCCCGAAGCCTCCCCGGTTTGCGCCTGTGAGCTCTGAAACTTCCTCAAATACAAGATCCGGCTGCTGTTCCATGATTCGAAACTGGCAAATGCGGTCATTCAGATGGATTACCGTATCACGCATCGCATACATAGGGACAAACCACTGGTCATCGTTTCCGCAGTAACCGCCCTCTCCCGTCTCGCGATCCGGTCCGTCAATCACGCCCTGATGGTTCACCTGTATCAGTCCAAAATTCTTAAATGTAGAGCTTCTCGGCACTACATGCGCCTCATATCCGCGCGGAAGCTCCACGGCAATACCTAATGGAATCAGTTTAAATTCCCCCTGCTTCATCTCAACATCTTCCGAAGCCCGCAAGTCAATCCAGTTTCCCTTGGATATTTTTTCCAGTTTTTGTACTTTATCTGTAAAATATTTTATCTTTATATTCATCGTAATCTCCCTATAGCAATC
>CAMWXA010000227.1 GCA_947178035.1 uncultured Lachnospiraceae bacterium
GTGCACACCCCTTCCTTCGATGCCAGTATCTTGCCGCAGAAGTTCGTCACACAGACACTCCAGTTCGTACTCTTGAGCTCTACACCTCCAAAATAACACGCTTCCTGATTTATGTACAGCGGGTGGGCACGCCTTCCGCTCGCGTTGGGCGCCCTCCCCCGGATAAATGTCTCTTTGATCAGCCCCTCCTCCAGCATCTTGTTGATATTTGTCGTGATTGTAGGAAGCGTCAACTCCAGCCGCTGTGCAATATCAGCCCGGCTGATTGGGCCATAATAATAGATCATGCGCAGAATCGCTGACTGATTGGTTTCCTTGATGCGCAGCAAATTCTTCCCATGTAATACCTGCATACGTTTCCTCCTATCTTTCCTCCTGCGGTTCTGTTAAGCGGAACTCAGACAAAGACTAAGTTCTTGTAACGCTCATATATTTTTCTAAACAGTTTCTTAACTCTTCCATTATATGTAAAACAATATTTAATAGGATAGCACAAAAAGATTTTTTTCGCAACGCTCAATTTTATACATTTTAGACAATACTATTTTCATTTTTATAATTCTATGTTATACTGTATTTATCTTTTTGTAAATATATTTCAATAGTTTTTAGGCAATACATCTAATTATTGAAAATATTTTAATTATTATTCCATGTGATTTGCGACAAAAACAAAAACGAAAAAATTATTTTTTGCGCACCGCGCAGATTAGGAGGAAACCATGATTGTACCAAAGCATTTTGAGAATTTGGAGATTCTGCACGAAAATACAATGCCCGACCGGGCGTACTACATCCCCTCCAGCCGGAAGCAGTATGACCTGACGGAGTGCCGCGAACACTCCGACCGTTTCATGCTATTAAACGGAGACTGGGACTTTCGCTACTACAGCAGTATCTATGACCTGAAGGACGCCTTTTATGAGGAATCTTATAATAAGGAAGCTTTCTGTTCCGGCAGTCATGCACAGCACACACGCGGCTGGGCGACTATCCCTGTGCCTTCCGTGTGGCAGATGCATGGGTATGACAACCACCAGTACACCAACCTGGATTACCCCTTTCCGCTCGATCCGCCCTTCGTCCCGCACGAAAATCCCTGCGGCGCATACCGCCGCCAGTTTTCATGGCATCCCAATCCGGCTGCGCCGAGGACATATCTGAATTTTGAGGGAGTCGACTCCTGCTTCTATGTATGGCTGAACGGCGCGTATGTGGGATACAGTCAGGTCTCCCACGCCACCAGCGAATTTGACGTAACCTCCCTGCTGCGGGAAGGCGAAAACCTGCTGGCAGTGCTGGTCTTAAAATGGTGTGACGGAAGCTATCTGGAAGATCAGGACAAGTTCCGCATGAGCGGCATCTTCCGGGATGTATACCTGCTGAGCCGCCCGGAAGCATGCGTTTACGACTACTTTGTCAAAACCCGTCTGGATTGGACTGTCATGCAGGCGGAGGTGGAAATCAGCCTCTCCAGTCTCAGCAGCGCCATTCCTATGCACGTTTCCATTGAGGATGCAGACGGAAATCTACTATGTGAAGATAATGCCATTGCGGAATGTGACGGCACAAGCCGCATCCTTCTTCCCCTGAAAGATATCACGCTCTGGAACGCGGAAAATCCCTATCTCTATACCCTGGTTATCGAGACAGCGCAGGAGGTGATTACAGACCGGCTGGGGCTGCGCGAAGTGGCTGTGCGGAACGGTGTTTTCTTCTTCAACGGGGAAAAGATTAAGCTCTACGGTGTAAACCGCCATGACAGCGATCCTGTGACTGGATTTGCCATCAGTCTGGAACAGATGCACCGGGATCTGCGCCTAATGAAGGAGCACAACATAAACGCCATCCGTACCAGCCATTATCCGAACGCACCCCAGTTCTATCAGCTCTGCGACCAGTATGGCTTCTATGTGATGGACGAGGCGGACAATGAGAGCCACGGAACACTCAGCGCCTACCATCAGGAATGGGGCGCCGAGAATGCATGGATCGCCGACAATCCGTCGTTTATCGAATCTACGCTGGACCGGGTGCGCAAGTGTGTGATCCGGGACAAGAACCGCCCCTGTGTGTTTAGCTGGTCGATGGGCAACGAGTGCGCCTACGGCTGTACGTTTGAGACGGCGCTGCGCTGGGCAAGGGCCTATGACGACACGCGCATCCTGCACTATGAGGGTGCATGGCATGTTCCCAAAGACACGGTGCACGATTATTCCTGCATCGACCTGTACAGCAGAATGTACCTGCCATCAGCGGATATCCACGCCTATTTTGCCGCGCCGGACACAGGAGACAGCGACCACCGCTATAACGCGGCCGCAAAACGACCGCTGCTGCTGTGCGAGTACAGCCACGCCATGGGAAACGGACCGGGCAATCTCGAGGACTATTTCCAGATTTTCCAGCAGTATGAGGGCGCCTGCGGCGGCATGGTATGGGAGTGGTGCGACCACGCTGTCTACAAAGGGCGCAGCAAAACGGGCCGACCAGTCTATCTGTACGGCGGGGATCACGGGGAATATCCGCATTTCAGCAACTTCTGCATGGACGGCCTGGTCTATCCCGACCGCAGACCCCATACCGGGCTGATGGAGTTCAAGAATGTCCACCGCCCTGCAAGAGTCGTCGCCTTTGATGCGGAAAACAAAATCCTCCGCATCCATAATTATCTGGATTTCACAAACCTCAGAGACTACTGCCTGATCGCGTGGGAGGTCACCTGCGACGGCATCTGTATCGCCCGCGGACAGACGGATGATCCGGCATTGCTGGACATCGCCCCGCACAAGGAAGGCGAACTGAAACTGGATCTGCCCGAAACCAGCCGCGGCAGATGTTACCTGAAAGTAAACTGGCTGCTGCGCGAAAGGCACGGTGTCCTTCCCGGGGGCTGGCCGCTCGGCTTTGACGAAATCCCCCTGACCGCGGAAGAGCCAGACGGCAGCATGGCGCAATGCCAGCATGCACAGGCGCTTCTGCAGATACCGCTCGCTGCCGGACAGACTGAGGCGCCGCTGGAATTAAAAGAGGATGACCACTATCTGGAAATCCGCGGGGAACACTTCCACTATACATATGATAAGTTTACCGGACTGTTTGCAAAGATGGTTTACCAGAACGATACGATCCTGGATGCCTCTATGATGTACAATATCTGGCGTGCCCCCACGGACAACGATAGAAAAATCCGCCGCATCTGGGAGGAAGCCCAGTTTGACAGGACTGTCACAAGATGCTACCGCACCGCACATACGGCACAGGAGACGGACGGCAGGCAGTATATAGAGATTGACAGTGTGCTTTCCCTTGCACCTGTGTACATGCAGCGGATTCTGGACATTCATGCGGTATGGCGTGTCTGGGCGGACGGCAGCGTCGACGTGCGTCTTGACGTGCAAAAGAACCCTGTGTTCCCGAGACTTCCCCGCTTCGGCGTCCGCCTCATTTTGCCGGAGACGATGACACAAGTGACCTATTATGGCCTGGGACCGATGGAAAGCTATGCTGATAAACGCCGCGCTGCCTATCATGGAATTTTTGAGGAGACGATTGACTCCCTGTTCGAGGACTATATCAAACCACAGGAGAACGGAAGCCACTGGGATGTAAGCTATGTCAAGCTTGCGGAGGGCAGGCGGAAGCTCTCTGTTGCATCCGCTGTCCCGTTCTCCTTCAACGCATCCCGTTACACACAGGAGGAGCTCGCGAAGAAGCCCCACAACTTTGAACTGTCCCCCAGCGGACACACGATTCTGTGCATTGACTACAGGCAGGATGGTATCGGCTCCAACAGCTGCGGCCCGGAGCCCGAAGAACAGTACCAGTTCCTGGAAGAACGTTTCTCATTTTCTTTCGGACTGCGGTTCTCTTCATGATGCCTGCTTTGCCCGGAAACCGAACCAACAATACTTAGGAGTGTTCATTGATGAAAACAAAAATGGAAACGATTGATGAGAATTTAAAATCAGTCCCATTAGAACAGGGGCTGCACTTTCAGGATGTCCGCAGTACCCCGGCGCGCATTTACGGGCTGATCGAAGGCGAGTACGCCCGGCTTCCGGCCGCGCTGCGCCCTTTTGCCAGCGAAAAGCTGCTGATCCTGCAGGGCAACACCAGCGGAGGGCGCGTACGCTTTCTCACAGATTCCCGGCGGCTGGGCCTGCGCATGATCGTGACGGACTCCGAGGGCTTCCCGCACATGGCATACAGCGGCTACGCCGGAATTGACTGCTATCTGGGAGAAGGGCCTGACCCAGAGTATCTGGGCACCCGCTGGCCTCCCCTGGGAGAGCGGCTCCTGGAAAGTGAATTTGAGCTTCCCGGCACGTTGTCGCTGGTGACGCTGTATCTTCCGCTGTACGACGGCATCGAACTGCTGGAGCTGGGTCTGGAACCAGGCGCCGCACTTCTTGCTCCCCCGCCCTACACCCGCGAAACACCGATTGTTTTCTATGGTTCTTCCATCACACAGGGCGGCTGCGCAAGCAGAAGTTCCAACACTTACTGCGCCCTTGTGTCCCGGTGGCTGGACAGTGACTTCTACTGCCTGGGATTCAGCGGCAATGCAAAGGGGGAACAGTGGATGGCAGAATACATCGCGCAGCTGTCCATGAGCTGTTTCGTGTACGACTATGACCACAATGCCCCCTCACCGGACTATCTGCGCCAGACCCACCGCCCATTCCTGAAAACGATTCTCGACAGCAATCCGACGCTGCCGGTAATCGCCATGTCCCGACCGTATCCGAATCTTCCAGGGACGGACGGCGAACGGAGGGAAATTGTGCGCGAGACCTGCACCTGGGCTGCCAGCCAGGGCGCGCAGATCCAGTATGTGGACAGTCTCTCGCTGCTCGGCGGCAGGGGACGGGACAGCTGCACTGTAGATCGCACCCATCCCAATGACCTGGGATTCTTCCGGATGGCAGAAACGCTCCTGCCTTACCTGTCCAGGGCTCTTGACCAATAATCTTCCATTATAATCGAGCAGGGACTTTTAGTTTCTTTCCATGCTCGCGTGCAGGCACTGTCAGTCCTTGCTGACATATCTCTGCATGGGGCTGTGTACTAAAAAAGCGGTGTATCCACACCGCTTTTTTATCTGTCTGTTTATTTTCCTATTGTTCTGTCATATGCTGTCTGCATAATGTCAATATACTCCTGAACCTTGAGTGTCTCCAGCTGTGCCAGATATTTATCCCAATCCGCGTCAATGTCACTCTTTCCAAGCAGCCACTCTGCGAGGCAGCTCTCCACATAATTCTGGGCACTTGCGCCGTAGTCGCTTAAGAACTGGCTCTCATCGTCCGTAAACTGCATACTTGGAAGTGTCACACTTGCCGGGGCGTTGAGATAGAATTCGTTGATGACATCAACCTTGTCGTTTTTAATCGTCTCAGTGATAATCTTATTGACAAACATATCATTTGTCATACACTTCGGCGCACCGTCATAAGGCGCTTCATGCTGGGTGATGGTATCAAAAGCCGCACCGTCTGCTCCCGGCGTTTCATCATATGTGACCACACCGTTCTCGTCGATATTTATCACGCGCTCCGGTCCGCGGTAGCTCATGATTGTCATGGTCTCATTGTAGAACAGATCCACCCACTGTGCCAGAATTTCAGGATGTTCACACTTGTTGGTAATCGAAAATCCTGTGCCGAGGAAACTTACATGGTTCTGACGCTTGTGAACCTTGGGATCCTCCGCGTCCGCTGTCGCCTTCAGAGGAGCGATCGCAACGTACTGGTCCCCATTGTCGCCAAAGCTGCCCGATGCCCATGTGTAAGCAGAACCAACGATCGGCGTTGCGCTTGTCAGCTTGGCACTGTACTGGTCACCATCCTGCACGAAACCTTCCTGATCCCACAAACCGTCCTGCACGAATTTGCCAAGTTCCTTAATAGCAGTCTTCCACTCTTCCGTGATCGGCTCATAGATAACTTTCCCATCCTCTACCACGAAATGGTTCAGCGTGCTGCCTGCAGCGTTGAATGCTTCCGCATGGCCGTATGCCCCGAAGAAGCTGCCATAGCCGTTGATCTGGTTGATAGCCAGAAATGTGTAGGGAATCTCATCATTCGGATCACCGTTGCCGTTTGCGTCCTGCTCCTTGAAAGCTTTCAGCACTTCATAGTACTCTTCCATGGTGGTCGGAACCTCCAGTCCCAGATTGTCCAGCCATGTCTTGTTGATATAGAGATTATCCGGATAATCCCTGACCGGCGACTCATTGACTGTACCCCAGGAATACTTCTGCCCGTCAGCAAGCGATGTGCTCATGCCGTCGAGATTCGGGAAACGTGCCAGAACATCCTTGTAATTCGGACAATACTGGTCAATCAGGTCGTCCACCGGGATAAATACTCCCATCGGTCCATACAAATTCAAGTCATCCATGCTCAAAGTGTTGTATCCGAAAAATCCGTCCGGATAATCGTTGGTGGAGAGCATGATATTTTTCTGATCATTATAGCTGCTGGCCGGGAAACACTCAAAGTCGATATGAACGTTCGTAGCCGCTTCCAGCGCCTTGAAAAACTCCATGTTATTGTAGTCAATCTGTGATACTTCCTGATAAGCGACAAGCTTGAAGGATATCAGCTCGTCTGATAATTTGGGCGCATTGGCTGCGATCCATTCATAACCTGCACCCTCCGCGATCGGAGCCGAGCCGCCGCTCTGCGTGTCCTGTGCCTGCGCGTTATCCGTCGATGCACTGCTCTCTGTATTGGACGCTGCCGGCGTGTTGTCCGTCGTATTGTCAGTGCTGCCTCCGCCGCCATTGCCGCACCCGCCTGCTACCATGGAGCATGCCAGCAGCAAGGCCGTCATCTTTGCCAAGTTCTTTCTCTTCATAATTTGTTCCTCCTTAAAATTTATCATTGCTATCCTTTCACAGATCCGATCAGGACACCCTTCACGAAATACTTCTGTATAAACGGATACAATATCATCAGTGGTGCAGCCGCCACGATAATCGACACATATTTAATCAGACCCGCGCGCTCCATCTGCGCTGCCGCCTGCTTTGCATCCTGCATCATCTCCTGCGAA
>CAMWXA010000228.1 GCA_947178035.1 uncultured Lachnospiraceae bacterium
CAGAAGTATTGCGTTAGACAGACCAGATTTGATTTTATTGGACTATGAGATGCCGGTCTGCAATGGCAGTCAGGTATTAGAAATGATTCGCGCGGAGGAGGATTTTGCCAATATCCCTGTCTTTTTCCTGACTAGCAGAGTTGATAAGGAGAGTGTCAGAAAGGTTATTGAGTTGAAACCAGAAGGATATTTGTCTAAATCTCTGCAGCCGGCCGATATAAGAAGAGAGATCGATCATTTCTTTGAAAAGTCCAGGAGAAGAAGTGCTAAAAAATAGAAAATGATGAATATTTTACCTTTCTTGTCCATATAATTTATTACATAGCAGTAACTAATCAGTCATGCTGGAATCATAGTGTGGTTTAAACATGCATGGCTATAGTTATCATAAAAGGATTGAATAAGGAGATGGAGTATGGCAAGAGGAGTAAAAAAATCAATACAGGAGAAGATTGCGCAGAAGGAAGAACTGATTGATGCACTGTCTACAAGAATCAAAAAGGAGAGAGACGAGCTCAATGAACTTTTGGAGATGCAGAAGATGGAAGAATTGAATGAGCTCAGAATGGCTGTCGAGAAGTCCGGTATGGAAATTTCGGATATTATACAGATGGCACAGATGCAGACTGCGCAGTAGGCAAAGTACATTATTGCGCACAAAAGGTATTTGATAATGAAAAATTTTTAAGAAAAAGTCCAAACACAATTGCGTACATAGCCTGAAAAGGGTATAATGGAAAGCAGGGTGAATGGACTTTTTTCAATGGGAAAACCATTCTAATATACTTTAATGAGGGAAAGGAAAAACAAAAATGGTAAACATACGTGAATTATATCACAATTATAAGAAGTATGCAGAACAGGAGGTAACCATTGGCGGATGGCTCAGAAGCAAGAGAGACTCCAAAACATTCGGTTTTCTTGTGATAAATGATGGTACTTTTTTTGAACCACTTCAGGTGGTATACAGCGACGCGCTGGATAATTTTGGAAGCATCTCAAAGCTGAATGTGGGCGCGGCGGTGATTGCGACAGGTGTCGTGACGCTCACGCCTGAGGCAAAGCAGCCGTTTGAGATACAGGCGGCAAGAATCGAAATCGAGGGTGATTCCACGCCGGATTATCCATTGCAGAAAAAAAGACACAGCTTTGAATATCTCAGAACGATTTCCCATTTGAGACCGCGCACCAACACATTTCAGGCCGTGTTCCGGGTGCGTTCCCTCTGTGCCTATGCGATTCACAAATTCTTCCAGGAGAGGGATTTTGTCTATGTGCACACACCATTGATTACGGGCAGTGACTGTGAGGGCGCAGGAGAGATGTTTCAGGTTACAACATTGGATTTGAAGAATCTGCCGATGGTGGACGGAGAAGTAGATTTCAGCAAAGACTTCTTTAATAAGCCGACCAATCTGACCGTAAGCGGGCAGTTAAATGGTGAGACTTACGCAATGGCATTCAAGAATATTTATACGTTTGGTCCTACCTTCCGCGCCGAAAATTCGAATACGACGCGCCATGCGGCAGAGTTCTGGATGATTGAGCCAGAGATTGCTTTTGCGGATTTGAAGGATGATATGATGCTGGCCGAAAGGATGCTCAAATATATCATCAATTACGTGCTGGAGAATGCGCCGGAGGAGATGGCGTTCTTTAATCAGTTCGTGGATAAAGGATTGATCGAAAGACTGCAGCATGTGGCAAATTCCGAGTTTGGCCATATCACATACACAGATGCCATCACAGAGCTTGAGAAGCACAATGACGAGTTTGAGTACAAAGTTTCATGGGGATGTGATCTGCAGACCGAGCATGAGCGGTATCTGACAGAAACGCTGTTTGGAAGACCTGTATTTGTGACAGACTATCCAAAGGAAATTAAGGCATTCTACATGAAACTCAATGAGGATGGCAGGACAGTTGCTGCGATGGATTGTCTTGTGCCTGGAATCGGAGAAATTATCGGCGGAAGCCAGAGGGAGGACAAGCTTGCCGTTCTTGAGCAGAGAATGCAGGAGTGCCATCTGAAACCGGAGGATTATGATTTTTATCTCGATTTAAGACGCTATGGAAGCGCCAGACATGCAGGGTTCGGACTTGGTTTTGAGCGCTGTGTCATGTATCTGACAGGCATGGGAAATATCAGAGATGTGATACCATTCCCAAGAACAGTTAACAACTGCGAATTGTAATATTATTATTTAATGAAAAAGCTTTTCGGATGAAGATTTGGAAAGCTTTTTTATTTGTAAGATTTTTGAACACAATTTTATCACATTTTTGCCATACTTTTTTCATGATTTTTCCATAGAATGTTATATAGGCTGTCTGGTGTATTGGATTGTCTAAATTCCATTTGCATCTATGCAGGTGCATCGATAACAGGGAGGAATAAGAATTGATTGAAGTGAAGAATCTGACAAAGAAGTATGGGGAGCATATTGCAGTAGACCATTTGTCGTTTCATATTGACAGGGGAATGATCTACGGCTTTCTGGGACCCAATGGGGCGGGGAAAAGCACTACCATGAATATGATGACAGGATATATTGCCGCCACGGAAGGAACTGTTACAATAAACGGCTATGACATGCTGAAAGAACCAGAGAAAGCAAAGAAATCTGTTGGATATCTGCCGGAGATACCGCCGGTCTATACCGATATGACGGTCTGGGAGTATTTGAAATTTGCTGCAGAGTTGAAAAAGGTGCCCAGGGCAGAGCGGATAGAGCAGATTGAGAGCATTATGGAACAGACAGGAATTGAGGAAGTCAGCGGCAGACTGATCAAGAATCTGTCGAAAGGATATAAGCAGAGAGTGGGGCTTGCACAGGCGATGATTGGATATCCTGAGGTTATTATTCTGGATGAACCAACTGTTGGACTGGATCCGAAGCAGATTATTGAAATGCGGGAGCTGATGCGGGAACTTGCCAAAAAGCATACAGTGATATTGAGTTCGCACATCCTGTCAGAAGTGAGTGCAGTGTGTGACCATATTATGATTATTTCCAAAGGAAAATTAGTTGCGAGTGATACGCGGGAGGGGCTCATGACGATGCTGCGAGGGGGTATCGAGATGTCACTCTGCGTAAAGGGAGAACAGGAGCGTCTGGAGAAGGTTCTGCAGGATTATCCGCAGATTACAGGATATTCTTTTGGCACATCAAAAGAGAAAGACTGTATTGTAGTAGATTTAAAGATACAGCGAAATGAGGATATCAGGGAGGCATTGTTCTATCAATTAAATGATGCAAAGCTTCCAATCATGGAACTGACACTCAAAGAACGGACGTTGGAGGATGTATTTTTAGAGCTGACAGGAGAAGACGAGGAACAGGAAGGTATGGAAAGCAAGAGCATAGAAAAAGTAAGTGAAAAAGAGGAGGAACCAGTCGATGATAGCAATATTTAAGAAAGAGTTTATGTCCTATATGCATTCTGTGATCGGTTTTCTCTTTATTGCAGTTATGATTTTCTTTTTCGCTCTGTATGCGACTGTATACAACTTTGCATCCGGAATTCCATATCTGGCTTACACATTAAGCGCGATTCTTCTTCTGTTCTGGCTGTCCATACCGATATTATCCATGAGGATTCTGGCGGAGGAGCAAAAACAGCGGACAGATCAGATGATTCTGACAGCGCCGGTTGCGGTAGGGAAGATTGTAGTCGGAAAGTTTCTTTCGATGGCGGCAGTCTTTATGATTCCGGTTATCCTGATGTGTGCTGTTCCGTTATATTTACGCCGTTATGGCGAAGTGCCATTGGGAGAGTCCTATGTGGTGCTTCTGGCATTTGTATTGTATGGACTTACCTGTATAGCAGTGGGTTTGTTCCTATCCAGCATCACGGAAAGCCAGGTGATTGCAGCAGTATTGTCGTTTGCTGTCCTGTTTGTGACCTATATGATGGCAGGGATTGAAGATTTGATCTCTTCAACTGGAAATATATTGACACAGTTTTTGTCAGTCTTTGATTTTCAGAAACGATTTATGGATATGACTTACGGCCTATTGGATCTGACATCTGTGGTGTATTTTGTCAGTGTGATTGTATTGATGTTGTTTCTGACGGCACAATCTATCCAGAAGCGCAGATACAGTGTATCAGTTCACAATTTTTCTATGGGGGCATACAGCTCTGCCGCAGTCTGCATTGTGATTGCGCTGGTTGTGATTGTCAATTTGATTGCTGCGAGACTCCCAAAGAAATATACCAATTTTGATATCACTTCAAACAAGATGTATACACTCACGGAACAGACGCAGAATGTTCTGAAGACACTTGACGAAGATATTGAAATCTATGTGATACAGGATGAGAACAGTGCAGATACAACTGTAGTACAGACGCTCAAAGGCTACGCAGAGGCCTCATCCCATATTCGCGTCACATATATTGACCCGATAGCGAATCCGCAGTTTGTAAATCAGTATGCGACAGGCAGTATAGCGATGAACAGTATTATCGTGGAAAGCGGAAAGCGGTACAAAATGATATCTTATCAGGACTTGTACGAGACAGAGTTTGACTATTCTACGTATCAGCAAAATATTACAGGATACGACGCGGAAGGTCAGATTACCAGTGCGATTGATTATTGTATCAGTGAGAATATGCCTAAAATTTACATGATAGCCGGGCACAATGAGTATTCACTGGATGCAGGATTTCAGACGGCGATTGAGAAGGAAAATATTGAGAGTGAGACAATCAACCTCATGAACTATGATGCAGTGCCAGAGGATGCAAAGTGCCTGCTGATTCATGCGCCGGAGTCTGATCTTTCACAGGATGATGCAGACAAGATAATCGCGTATCTGAATAAGGGCGGCAAGGTACTGATTACAACGGATTACAATGGGATAGCATTCCCAAATCTTGAGCGGGTTCTGGCAGAGTTTGGCATGACATTCCAGGAAGGGTATGTAGTTGATAATGACAGCAATCATTATTATCAGGAACCGACATATCTGCTGCCTGATGTTACCTATGCGCCGGAAACAGAAGGACTCACTGACGCATATACCTATCTGCTTGCTCCATTTGCACAGGGAATCGAAATAACAGATGAGGAAGCAGAAGATATCATATATACAAAGCTGCTGACTGGGTCTGACAGTTCCCTTGTAAAGACCAATATAGGAAATGCATCCACGTACACATATGAGGAAGGAGATATCGAAGGACCAATATATATTGGCGTAAAAGCCGAGAAAGCGGCAGAAAATGAAAACGCTGTACTGTATGTATTTACGAGTGCCAGTATGTTTATGGACAATATCGATATGGCTGTGTCAGGCAATAACAAAAAATTGTTTTCCAATATTATGGGGACAATGGCAGAGCATGAGACAAGTGTGTCTATTCCATCAAAAAGTTATCAGATGGAAATGCTGATCGTTTCGGCGAGGGATGTGATATTCTTCGGTGTTGTGATGGTGGTGGTGGTGCCGCTTGCACTGATTACGATTGGTATTGTAATCTGGCTGAACAGGAGGAAGAGATAGGGATGATAAAGCAGAAAAAACAGCTGATAATTCTGTGCCTGGTACTGATTCTTGCCATCGTGGCTCTGGTACTTGTATTTGAACTGCCGACAGAGGAAGAGGCAGATGAGACGCAAAGCTATCCGATTACGACATTGGATCAGGAGACAGTCAACAAATTTTCCTTTGCAAATGATGGCGGGACATATCATTTTACCAGACAGGATGATAGGTGGAGTTTTGATGATGATAAGAGTGTGGATATTGATGAAACGATTGTTGAGCGTATGATTGGGAAGGTTACATCGCTGAGTGCTCTTAATTGTATAGAAGACGTGGAGGATATCGCGCAGTACGGATTTGACGAACCTGCAGCTTCAATTCAAATATCTGATGGCACAACAGCGTATACAATTCTCATCGGGGATTACAATGATTTGACAGGAACTTATTATTTGTGTCTGGAGTCTGATCAGGAGACTGTGTATACAACAGATTCCTACACTGTTTCAGATTTTCTTGATAACAGTATTGACACGCTGACTGTACAGGAGGAGGAGTCGGAGACAGCGACACCAATTGAGTAGGGGAATGTGCTTCTTCCCCTGCCCGTGTGCATAACAATAAAATACAGGGCTGACAGCCCTGTATTTTATTGTTATGCAGATTTGTTTTTGGCATTGTTTTTCTTTCTGTTTTTTGAGCGCTTCTTTCGGGAAGTCTTTTTCTTGGTTTCCTGCTCCATAGCTTTTTTCTCGGCCTCTGCAGCCTCCATCGCCTTGTTCAGGTTCTTCTGCGCGGTGGAGAGCATCAGTTTGATCCGGTTGAGCTGATTGACTTCGGAGGCACCTGGGTCATAATCTATGGCGACGATGTTTGCCTCTGGATGGCGTTTTCGGAGCTCTTTGATGACTCCCTTGCCGACAACATGGTTTGGCAGACAGCCAAAAGGCTGTGTACATACGATATTTGGTGTGTCGGTATTGATTAATTCAAGCATTTCGCCAGTGAGGAACCATCCTTCCCCGGTCTGATTGCCAATAGAGACGATCTCCTCAGCGTGACGGGCTGTCTCATAGATATCAGCGGGTGGGATGAAGTGCTCGCTTGCGGCGAAGGCTTCACTCATTGGTTTTCGCAGCATTTGAATTGCCTTGATGCCAAGTCTGCTGATATCTGCAGCTTTTTTGCTGGTGCCAAGATTCTCAGCTTTGTATAACTGGTTGTAGAAGCAGTAGAACATAAAATCCATCAAGTCAGGTACAACTGCCTCTGCGCCCTCATGCTCGAGAAGTTCCACAAGCCGGTTATTCGCGGCTGGAGAGAATTTTACGAGAATCTCACCGACCACTCCGACACGCGGCTTTTTGATATCGAGTACAGGGATTGCGTCAAATTCGGCAATCATCTCACGGCACATTTTCTTATAGGTGTTAAAGGATAAATATTTGCGCCCAAGGAAATCACAGCACTTTTTAATCCATTTCGGATGGACTGCTACCACAGAACCGGGAACCTGACTCTTAT
>CAMWXA010000229.1 GCA_947178035.1 uncultured Lachnospiraceae bacterium
TCATACATCATAAAAGGCTTTGAAGTTTGAGCGGTAATTTTTCTACAGTTCCTTAGCGTATGCATAAATTTATCGTATTCCAAGCTCATATTATATTTTTGATAAAAAGAAGTTGACGAAGCAGAAATTATATGCTATACTGTTATTATTAAACAAACAATAAGTAGCAATATGATGAAAACAGTAACATCAGCCAGAAACATCAAAGTAGAAAGGAATGGGATTACAATGAAAAAAGTATTGGTCGTTGTAGATATGCAGAAGGATTTTATCGATGGGACATTAGGCACAAAGGAGGCGGCCGCCATCGTGGACAATGTGGCGGAAGCAGTCAAATCCTTTGACGGGGAAGTGATTTTTACAAGAGACACGCACAACGATGATTATCTGGAGACGCAGGAGGGCCGAAACCTTCCGGTTGTGCACTGCATTGAGGGAACAGACGGATGGCAGCTCGACAAGAAACTGCAGGTACTCAGGACGGATTCCATGAAAGTATTTGACAAACCGACATTTGGATCCGTGGCGCTTGCGGAGTATTTAAAGGCAGACAGGGAGATCGAAAGTGTCACGCTGGTCGGACTCTGTACTGACATCTGTGTCATATCCAATGCACTGCTGATCAAGGCAAATCTGCCGGAAGCTGAAATCAAAGTCATCGAAAAGTGCTGCGCAGGCGTCACACCGCAGAGCCATGCAAACGCGCTGGAAGCGATGAAAATGTGCCAGATACAGATTGTGTGATTGCGGAGCAATGATATATGGCCAGGCGTTTCGTCTGCAATGAAATAGAGCCATGCTTGCTGCGTGCCCTGCGGAGGTGTAATTATGATAAGATTGAACAATAAAAAAGTTGATATCAGCCATTTTCCCGATGGAACGCTCTTGTTAAAAGAAGCGGTAACAGAGATATTTCCCTCAGATGCGGAGTCTGGAAAAGCATCCTCCGGGATTGCGGACTGTAAAAATGCGATAATCGAAATCAAATGGAATTATGAAAACAACGAGGAGCTGCTCGCTGTCTATTTCCTCACAAAGCATATTCAGGCAGCGGGGTATCACAACGTGATCTTAAATATGCCCTACATTCCAAACGCGAGACAGGACAGGGTGAAATGTCCGGAAGACGTGTTTACGCTCAAATATTTTGCGGAGTTCATCAACAGTCTGAACTTTACAGAGGTAAGAGTGCTCGATGCGCATTCCAATGTGAGCCTTGCGCTGATTGACAGGGTGCGGCAGGATACCCCGCAGAAATATATCGAAAAAGTGATTGATGAGATTGCACAGGAAACCGGAAAGAAGCCGTTGATGTTTTATCCTGATGAGGGGGCGGGAAAACGGTACAGCGGTATGGCCGCGCTTCCGTATTGTTTTGGCATCAAGAACCGCGACTGGAGCACAGGGGAAATCAAAAGTCTTTCTGTGGCAGGTGAGACAGAGCTGATTGCGGGGAGTGATGTGCTGATCGTGGATGATATCTGTTCTTACGGAGGAACCTTTATCCATTCTGCGGAGGCGCTGGCGGCACTCGGGGCGGCGGATATCTACCTTTTTGTGAGCCACTGCGAGGACAATGCGCTCAAGGGAAAACTCTGCGCGTGCAGTCTGATTAAGCAGATCTACACGACAGACAGCATTTTTAAAGACAGGGAAAACACGAGAATCAAGGTATTGCCATTGGAGGAGCGCTGAACGGAGGGATTATGATGAAAAAGACAAACCCAATGCTTTTGATTGATTTTTACAAGGCAGTGCACTCTGACATGCTGCCAGAGAAGATAGAGCGGTCCGTGTCCTACTTTACACCGCGCATGAGCAGGGTAAAGATGTGGAACCACGTCGTCATGTTTGGACTGCAGGCCTTTATCAAGACCTATTTAATAGCGTATTTTCAGGAGGAATTTTTTGGAAGAGCGCCTGACGAGGTGGTCGGGGAGTACGACAGGGTGCTTGGCGCCGCTCTTGGCAAAAAGGCGTATGATACGAAAAAGATAGAAAAACTGCATCAGTTAGGCTATCTGCCGATCGAAATCAGGGCACTTCCGGAAGGAACAAGAGTTCCAATGCACGTTCCGATGTTTGAGATCAGCAATACACACCCTGGCTTCGCGTGGCTTCCGCAGGCATTGGAATCCCTGATCAGCGCGGAGTTGTGGCATCCGATGATCAGCGCTACAGTGGGGGCGGCATACAGGGAAATTGTCAACAAATATTATGACATTTCAGTAGATGACGCGGTGTCAAGAGCGAAGGCGCTGGGCGACTTTTCATTCCGCGGTCAGGAGTGTCTGCAGTCAGCGGTAAAGTCCAGCGCAGGCTGGTGCCTGTCCTTTTTGAACACGGCGACAGTCCCCGTGATACCGTTTTTGGAACAGATGTACTGCTGCGATTGTACCAGAGAGCCAGTTGCTTTCGGCGCTGTCAGCACGGAGCATTCCGTGATGTGTAGCAATTATGCGGTCGACGGCGACGAGATTACACTGCTGCGCAGGTTTCTCACAGAGATTTATCCCGACACGAGCTTTTCCGCAGTGCTTGACTCCTACGATTATTGGAACGTGATTGACAATATCCTTCCGCAGTTAAAAAAGGAAATCTTAGCGCACAACGGCTGTATGCTGATGCGCGGTGACAGCGGGGACTGTGTGGAGGTTGTGACAAAAACCGTGTTCAGACTGTGGGATATTTTTGGCGGAACCGTCAATGCTAAGGGATATAAGGTGCTTGACCCGCATGTAAAGGCAATCTACGGCGACAGCATCACGATACAGCGGTGCGAGGCGATTTATCAGATTTTGATAGAAAATGGTTTTGCGTGCAGCAATGCTGCGCTGGGGGTAGGAAGTTTCAGCATGCAGTGCATCGAGGAGGAGGATATGCTGAAACCGTTTACGAGAGATACGTTCAGCTCCTGCATCAAAGCGACGTACTGTGAGGTGGACGGCAGACCGATTCCTATTTTCAAAGATCCGAAAGACGGCGGATTCAAGAAAAGCCAGAAGGGGTTGTGCCGTGTGTACTGCGATGAAAGCGGCAGTCTGACCTATCAGGACGGTTACACGAACGAGGACATCTCTGGAAAAGAGAATTTGCTGGAAGTCGTATTCCGGGATGGAACGCTTGTGAAAGAACAATCACTGGCGGAAATCAGGGAGCGGCTGAACAACGGAAATTTTGGAGGCTGAGATGATATTATACAGACCTGTAGGGACAAAGGAGTTAGAATTGATCAGGGACAGCGGCTATGCGAAGTATCCGCCGAGACTGCCGGAACAGCCGATCTTTTATCCTGTGTTAAACGAGAAGTATGCGGCAGAGATCGCATCCCAGTGGAATGTAAAATACAACGACGACCACAGGGGCTATGTGACAAAGTTTGAGATTGACGACGCCTATTTTAACCAGTTTGAAATTCATGTGGTCGGCGGCGAATATCATCAGGAACTATGGGTTCCCGCGGAAGAGCTTGACATTTTTAACCAACACATTATAGGATATATACAAGTGATTATGGAATTTTCTTCACAGAAATAAACGAAAAAGGAATGGATTGTTGAGATGGAGAACACATTGAATTTATTTCGGGCTGCAGCGGTGACGCCGCGTGTCCACATTGGAAATGTTGCAAAAAACCGCCAGGAGATTATCAAGGCGTACGATAGTCTGGCAGAGCAGGCCGATCTGATCGTGACGCCGGAGCTTTCCCTGACAGGGTACACCTGCGCGGACCTGTTCAATAACAGGAATCTGCTGGACATGGCGCGCAAGGGGCTGTACGATCTGACCATGTACACGAAAAAATATGGTGAGAGTGGGGCGGCGCTCGTGGTCGGACTGCCGCTCGAAAAGGAAGGAGAGCTGTTCAACTGTGCCGCACTGATTCAGAACGGAAGGCTGATAGCAGTTGTGCCCAAGACGTATCTGCCCAACTACGCCGAGTTTTATGAGAAGCGATGGTTCAGCGCCGGTGAGCGGGATGCGCAGGAGATGGAAATTGCATGTGGAATGGAATCGCTGCGGACGACTTTTGGCAACAATGTCATCATAGAAATCGGCACAGGCAAAAAGGTCTGCGTCGGCATTGAGATCTGCGAGGACGCGTGGGCGCCCATCTCGCCGGGGCGGCTGCTCGCGCTGAACGGGGCGGAGATTCTTGTCAATATTTCCGCTTCCAATGAGGTGATCGGCAAGGCGCAGTACCGCAAAAATATGCTGGGGGCTGCGTCGTCGGGCTGTATCTGCGGCTATGTGTATGTCTCCGCGGGACAGTATGAGTCCACCTCAGACCTTGTATTCAGCGGACACACACTGATGTACGAGAACGGAAAGCTGCTCGGCGAGGGAAAACCCTTTAGCGAAACCGTGCTTGTGAAGGATTTTAACCTCACCAAAATCAGGCATGACAGAATCGCGAACAAGACTTTTGCCGCGTGCAAAAATACCTTTACAGGGCGTTCCTATGAAAAACTCGTATGCCAAAAGACGCTGATGGAGAAGAAAGAACTCCTTGCAAAGCTGTCCATCACGCCGTTTGTGCCGTCCAAAAACGTCAGGGAGCGGTGTCTTGACATATTTCAGATGCAGGTCACTGCGCTCGCAAGGCGCATTGAGGCGACAAAGAGCAAATGTGTCGTGGTCGGCGTGTCAGGCGGCCTTGACTCGACGCTTGCGCTGCTGGTGTCCGCGCAGGCTGTCAAGAATCTGGGGCTTTCCGCAGACACCGTGACAGGGATCACAATGCCGGGATTTGGCACCACAGACCGCACAAGGAACAATTCGATGGAGCTGATGCAGTACCTTGGCTGCACAATCAGAGAGATCGGCATTGCCGACTCGGTGAGACAGCACTTCAAAGATATTGGTCAGGATGAGAATGTGCATGATGTCACCTATGAAAACTGCCAGGCGAGGGAGCGCACGCAGATTTTGATGGATGTGGCAAACAAGGAGGGCGGTTTTGTCGTCGGCACAGGCGACTTGTCAGAGCTTGCCCTTGGGTGGTGCACTTACAATGGAGACCATATGAGCATGTACGCCGTCAACACGAGCATTCCTAAAACATTAGTTCGAACATTGGTTGACGAGGTTGGCCACTTTATGGACGAAAATGGATTCTCCGGGATGAAAAAAGTGATCGAGGACATTATCGACACGCCGGTGAGCCCGGAGCTGCTTCCTCCCAATGCGGACGGGACGATCGCGCAGAAGACAGAGGAGACGGTCGGTTCTTATATATTGCATGACTTTTTCCTGTATTACACGCTGCGGTATGGAATGTCGCCGGCTGAGGTGTTTGCGCTGTGTCAGGAGGCCATCCGCCGGAGCGATGAGTACAAATTCAGCGATGAGGAAATCTCGAAGTGGCAGAAAGTATTTTACAGCAGATTTTTCAGGCAGCAGTTTAAGCGGAACTGTATGCCGGACGGCGTCAAGGTAGGTTCCGTGTCCGTGAGTCCCCGCGGGGATTTAAGGCTGCCCGCGGAGATTGAGCCGGAGGAGTTTGTGGAGTAAGAGAGGAATTGAAATAGAAAATCTTGATATATGGCATTGCGGGATGTGCCGTATATCAAGATTTTTTGCAAGATCATTTGTTTAGGAGCTATGCCTGTTAAGTATGAACAGTAACGCAGGAAATGATCAATAATGTTCAGTCAAAATATTTGGACTATGGAGTTTTTTCGTCAGGATCAAGACCGGCGAAAAAATCATCATACTTGCAGTTATATATTTTTTTGAGTTGAATCAGTACACTAATACGAATATTTAATTCGCCGGATTCATATTTTTCATAGGTGGTTCTGCCAATATCGCAGGAGCGGCGCTGCAGCTCTGCACACAATTTTTCTTGTGACAGTCCGTACTTTTTGCGCAGTTTTTTGAGATTTTCACCCATATTGCAGTCGCGTCTTAATTTTTGTTCCATGATTATTTCACTTTTTCATCCAAATCGAAGTATCATTTTGACTAATGTTGGTACAATATGTATTATTTTATGCTGTATTGAATGAGAATATTGACCTTTATATTGGTCAAGCGGATAAGAAGATAAAAAAGTACAGTGCACTGAGTAATTTATGGAGTATTTTCGTCAGGATCAAGACCAGCAAAAAAATCATCATAGGTGCAGCCATAGATTTTCTTGAGCTGAATCAATACACGGAAAAGGTGAGCACTGTTTACGAGGTGGTCTTAGGACTGCCTTTTTATGTTCTGGTAGAAAATTTGCAAGGTGTGTGGTAAAATGAGTATAGAGCAAATCCATGCAATTGAGCAAGAAGAAACAGGGCGAGATGCTTTATTTTCATTGGAAAAATCTGGATAAAAATTGCTGTGCGAATGAGGGAAGAATAGTAGAAAATGAGGATAATGTTTTGGAACACCCATAGAAATATCAAAATCAATGAATATGTTGTTAATCTGATTCAAGATTATGCCATAGATGTATTCGTTATGGCAGAGTATTTTGCTGATGAAAATGAACTGAAAGTGCTGCTTGAAAAAAATCACCAGAGATTTTTTCCTTGTTACACAGAAGGGTGCAGTAGAATTGTTGTATGGAGTAATTATGCCAGCATAGAACCAGGATGCCAAAACACATATCATTCAATTCAGATTATTAGAGATAAGTATATTTTGTGCTGTGTGCATTTAATGTCAGATCTGCATGGAGACAGGAGTGATGAAAGATTTGAAAAAATTCAGGAAATTATGTATGATATCAAACAAACAGAACAAAGCATCAATTCACAACATACGATAATTATAGGTGATTTTAATGAGATGCCATATGATAAAGGATGTCTAAATGCAAATGGATTTCATGGTCTGCCAGTATTGGATATAATGGATAAACCTACACGGAGAGTATATGAAACAGATTATAGAAAATTTTATAATCCGATGTGGAATTTTATGGGAGATTTTTTATATCCGCCGGGGACATATTATTTGAATCAATCAAAATTATATTCACCAATGTGGTATATATTGGATC
>CAMWXA010000230.1 GCA_947178035.1 uncultured Lachnospiraceae bacterium
ACTGGATACATCTACTTTCTGAGACCTCAGCAGTAAGGGAACTTATCACTGCTGAACTGGAAAATCTGTCGCAGGACTGTAATGCAGAGACTATGAAAGAAGCGATTGTAAATTCCCCGGAAATCGGTGACAAAATAACAAAGAAGATTTTTGATACCTTTATTGAGCTTATCGGCGTAAAAATCATGGAATCGCCGGATAAAGAGTTTTATGTGCCAAATTTTGGGACTTTTGCGGTTAAGACACACAGGGGACATAAGGTAAAGCTGAATCCCCGGGAAGATGACGGGGAAGTTGTCAATCTTCCGGATTATAAGATGCTTCGGTTTAAGCCAGATGAAAAGTTTAAGTCTGGTGTTTTAATGACTGATGCGACACTAGCAGATTTCATTTCTGATATTGATGCTTGCAGATGAAAAAAGAAGCATTAACAGATAAGGTAAAATATATATGAAAAAAGGAAATATGATCTGGAGCAATAGAGCTATCTGTTTACACGGAGTAGTTTTAGTTTTGGTCCGATATAGATTTGTCTAACTATAAAATTTGCATCTGGCAAAGTGGTGTTATGTCAAGAAAAGATACAACTTAAGAATGCTCTTTTTCTTATACAGTTCTGGTGATAGGTATTCGCAGTGGTTGCGCATCTGTACTGTATTGTAATATATCTCTATGTATTCAGAGACCAACCTGTATGTATCCTCATAATTGTGAATCTGGAAATTTTCAGCCATTCTTTGCACTATTTATCTATAGTATCAATTAATCGACCTGTGGGTATTGACGGATGCCGCAGGCCTTTTTAATCAAAGAGAGGATATAAGTCCCCCTACAGCATACTTCATAACAATTTAATTTTTTTTGTGGGTGTGCAGATGTGTTGGTAAATGTGCAGAATGAAAGTGCATAATAGTTGTAAAATGTTCATTTATATTTATGAATATATGGACAATATGTGCAAATAAAATATATATATTGACTGCACATTCTTGCTGTGTTATATTTGAAATATCCTAAAACGAAAGAGAGGAGGCCATTCATGGGTAATGATATTGAAATTAAAACAGAAAGTATTGGTGTCAATATTCGGAGACTTCGTAAAGAACGTAATATGTCCCAGGATGCACTTGCACAGAAGGCACTTACTAATCGTAGCAATATCAACAGATACGAGAGTGGAAAAATGGTTCCGTCGGCTGAGACAATTGAAAAAATCGAGGAAGCATTAGGTGTTCCAACTGGGGCTTTGGCGCAGAAGGTAGCCATTGCTATTCCAGATACATCCGCGCTTTTAAGAAATATAAGGCTAATTAATTTGTTGTTAGAAAACTACAGTCAGGTAATTATCCCGGATGTGGTTTGTTATGAACTGAGCAGATATAAGAATATAAAGAAATCTTGTAATATGAGTTCGCAGGATAGACGTAACAGGAAGAATGCTTCACAAGTCATGAGTGTAATAGAAGAATATGAGGTACAATATAAAGGTCGTTTAATTAGGAAGGACACAAGACATTATGATGTAATACCAATTCCCGATGTTTCAGACAGTGACCAGAGGATTGTTGAACTTGCAAAAGAAGTAAGAAAGCAAACATCTAGGTTGGTGGATATTATTCATGTAGACAAGGATTTTTCGCTCCTTGTTGATGATACTGTAAATGCTCTATATCTTGAGCAGTACATGGCAAATCGTTCGAAGACAGGTAACAATTATCAAAGCATTCTTGATTTTGACTTAGAATATGATCATTTGGAACGATATGATGTAGCCGCAAAGAACATGGACTTGAATGCATATCTTCCTGATGGTATGACATTGTTGATAAGTTGTATTCGATGTAATGAGCCTGAGAAAGTTGAAGAGCGTGGAGGGCGAGAGATTCCGGAGGCAAAGATTCAGAAAAAAATGAAATTTTTACTTGAGCATGGGGCAGATCCAAATAAAACAGACTGTCATCAATATCATCATACGCCTTTGGAACACTGTATTGAACGGCACAATCCAGATATTCATGAATTTTATATCCTGTTAGACTACGGTGCAGATTATAATAAAGGTTCAGTGGATGAAACTCAACCGGCGGGTACGTACAAAAGGTTAAGTGAGATAAATGAAGGAAATACTCCATTAATGATTGCCTGTTGGTTGGGAAAGAAGCAGTATGTCAAGAAATTATGCAGCATGCCTGATATTTGTGTTAATTCTCAGGATTGTAACGGATTCACGGCGTTGATGAAATGTGCTGTATCACGATGGAACCGAAAGAATAAGGGTCAGTCATGTGGTGTGCAGGAAGAATTATATAGATTTTTAAGAGATGAAATGCATGCTGATACACTGATTCGCGATAGAAATAATATGACAGCTGAAGATTGGTGGAACAAGCCTTTAGAAGATAGCGAGGGTGAAGATGATTGATCGTATTTGTATTTCCATAAATAATAGGTGCAATCTATGGTGTAAATATTGTCATTTCCACGAGAAAGGTGAAATTTACATTGCAGATATGGATGTGTTTGAAATTCTTAAAAATGTGAAGGATTATGCGAATCATATTTTTAAAATAGGTTTTGTTGGCAATGGTGAACCTTTTTTGGATTTCGATAAACTCCGTGGTTATATTGAATTCATTTCAGACTGTGAGTGGATACAGGCATATACCATTACAAATGGGACAATTGACATAGGAGAAGATGGATTTGCTTTTTTGGATGCCCATAATATCAATGTTGGTTTTTCATTAGATGGATTTAAAGAGATACATAATCTAAACAGGTGTGGCTCCTATGCAGCGGTAATGAAGAATGTTGAACTGTACAGATATGTCACTGGTTGCTATCCGACCTTTAATGCAACAGTGGGGAAAGATATGCTGAAAAATAAGGAGGCTGTGTTTGATTTCTTTGAACAGTTCGGTACTCGTATTACTTTTTCCAGAATGATTGGCAAATATGGTATCTCCCTTAAGGAATATTGGACCTTCATGGATGAGGCAGAGAAAAGGTTATTGGTGAGACGGGGGGGCATGGATTGTACGATGTATGGTGGTAAGTGCGGTGCAGGCACAAATAATTACTTCTTTGCAAATGGGAAAGTCTATTATTGTGGAAATTGTGTTGATTTGTTGCCGGTAGGAGCCAGTACAATGACATTTTATGAACTGGAAAAAATCTCATTGAACTTTGATAGGAATAATTGTTATAAGGAGTCGATGCTATGCGTATAGGACTGTATGGTTTACCATGTGCAGGAAAGACTTATATTTTAAACAAACTGGATTTTATCAAAGTTATACATGGTAGTGTAACAATGAAAAAATGGTTTCCCGATTTTGATAAATCGGATGATGAAGGAAAGGCGAGAATAAGAGAACAGTTTGCAAAGAGACTGAGCAGGGAACAGGATTTTATTATGGATGGTCATTTTGGTTTTGGAGATACTGTTGTTTTTACGAAATCAGATGGAGACCTTTATGACGTATTTATCTACCTATACATAAATCCACATATATTGCAAGAACGAATGTCTATGTCTGAAACGAACCGTAAATACTTAGATGCTGATATCGAACAATGGCAAAAGAACGAGATTAACGAGTTACGGATGTATTGCCATCAACAGAACAAGGATTTTTATGTATTAGATAATCCGATTTCTGGTTATTTTGAAGATGTAAAGGAACCGATTGAATTTATACGAACGTTGTTCCATGGGTTTAGTTGCATTGAATATGCCAGAAACTGTGCGAAGAAGATATTGGATAAATCAGTTGGCTGTGATGACATTACGTTATCAGATGGTGATAAGACAATATCGGAAAAGGATACTTGCTGTGAGGTGTTTAATTATACGACAAATTTATTTGATGGGAATTTTTATACTGGATATCAGACATGGAAGAATGCGGCCAACATACAGCAGTTTATGACACAAAGCGTATGGTCAGCCGATACTATAAGACTTAATAAAAAAATCGTGGAAGACCTTGGAAGTAATTCATATATCCTTACTTGCGGTTGTGGAGCAATATGGGAAAGAATAGGAAAAAAACTGCATATGTATGTTTTGTATGATGCACAGATGTCGGCGGAGACAAAATACTATATTGCAAAATTTCTCCATGCTTCTGGTAAACATGTGAGAGCATTTGGAGACAGCATGAGTGATTATTATATGTTAAAAGAAGCCGATGAAGGTTTTCTTGTACTTAAGAGTGATGGAACAATCAGTCGGTCTTTAAAAAAATTAAGTCTGGAGGGACTGCAGCTTGTACGAATTGGAGAAAACGGATGAGGTTAATAGGTTGATTTCTGTATCGAAATCGGATTCTGGAATATCTGGGCCAGAACTAGTTCGTGCTCATATTAGATTGGGCGAATTGATAGGGGAGAGAATTTCTCTGAATCGGAAAGATACAACAGTTGTAGCTATAATGCGTGGTGGCATCTTTTTTGCTCAGGGGATATATATGAGCATGGGATGCAGATTTCAGATATATGATCCAAAAAAAGAGGGTTTTATCAGACCGGAAACCACAAATGTGATTTTGGTTGATGCTGTGATTAATACTGGGGAGACCATCAAGCAGATTTTTGAACAAGATATGACAGTAGCATGTTGCGTAATCAATGAAAAATCTGTATCGTTGTTTGATGAACAGCTGTATACTGTAAGAGTTTCAAAAAATTCTTTTGTGGGTTCTGACACAAAGGTACAGAAAGGTAATCATGGTCCTGATACAACAATGCGACTATTTAATCAAATATAGAACAACATGTGCTCTGACAGGCAAAGGCTTGTCAGAGTTTTTTATTTATCCTAAAACCTCCATGCCCGCACATACCATCCAAATTATTCAGATATTTAGGGTGTCAATCCATATAGCTCATATATTTTTTAAACAGCGTAAGCTCAGCTGCATATTTTTCGTGCTTACTACGGACGGTTTCCATGCAGACGCTGTCCTTGCAGCGTTCTATTGCTTTTAAAACCGACAGTAAAAGGTACTCCGATCAGTAATTTTTTATGGCTGACACACATTGCGTTAAGGTTCGATTCAAAACAAACTCTCTTGAGGTGTATCAGAACAAGGATTCTATTGAGAAATGCTTCGACGACCTCAAAACTGATCTTGATTATGAAGCGTCTGCGCATCCATTCAGTGACATAAATATCTTTCTGACGGTTTCCGTTAATCTGTTTGCAGAAAAAGCCCTGCTGTAGTATAGGCGTGATTCTTGTGAAGAGTTCGCTCGCCTGCTGGCTGGTAAGCAGAAAAGGGCACGGTGACTAATACATCGTTTCCAATGGTTAACGTGGCACAATACATTGTCCTCGCTCAAAAGATAATAAGTACTCGTTAATATACGTTTCCGGTCATCAGGAAAAACTGTAGTGAGTGGTAACATTAATCCTATGTGTGAAACAGCTTTATCCAAAAGGGACTGTATACTAATGTTTTCAACAATACAGTGGCCGGTAGGCTATTCTGCTTCAGTCTTATTACGGGCAATATCGCCATTCCTGTGGTTGGGAATCACTTCGTCTGTTACTGGGTCCAGATGCCATATACTCCTGCGGATATGTTTAACCTCTTTAGTTTCCTTATTATAAACTGAAATGTTGTTGTAAACATAGATTTTGTTATTTGGATTTTGGTCGATATCATAGTATTTATACACATATCTGCAAAGAAATGCTTGAAACCTTATTATGTTGTGTACAATTTTTTCAAAAGATTAAGATTTATAGGAAATTATTCCTACAGGAGCAATTCTGAAAAAGTAGCCCATCAAAACATGCATAAAGACAAGACGCCCATTTTTACAGGATGTAAAAACATTCTTCGATTTCATCACCGTCAAAATACTCACTCTCAATGAGGAAGTAATGCGATTCGAGTAAATCAGAGTCAGTCAAGTTTGCTGTTATACCTTCTAGAGGATTTTTGATGAATGTGCATTTTGCATGTGTACGTTGATGCAATAATGTGCACACAAGAAAATTGAATAGTGAACAAAATGTGCAAATTTTTATAATGCTATTGCGCACATAATTAATATGTGTTATCTTAGAATTGTAAATAAAACAGCTCATGAACAGAATAAAGATACGAAGGAGGAAAAAGAACATGAACAGAGTAGAAAAGTTGATGTCGGTAATGCAGTCTTTTGGCAAAGGCAGTTACCAGATATCTACAATAGCATTAAAAGTTGTTAGGAAGGGGGGTATTTTATAAATGAGTGGAGTGGCAAAGGGAATGATTTTGTACACTATTTCCCATTATATCAGAAAATATCATTAAATAGGCGATAATGAAAAAATTTTCAGAAGTGCTGAAAGCCGCATGAAATAATAATTAGACTTCACGGATTAAGGATACAGTTAATATATTTATTTTTATGAAACAGGAGGCAATGAAAATTATGGAAAAGAATATAGTTCAACAGGACGATCATATTATTTTACCTAGGGCTACATTAAAACGTTTTATGGATGACAGGACACAGAGGATTTGTTATCTTGATTTAAAAGACATCGATAATATTACCATAAAACAGGGATACCCTAAATCTTATCATACAATTGCGGATTTTTATAATCCTGTATATGATGAAGAAGTAAAAAAACATGAAACGGCAATAGGTGAATTATATAAAGATATATCAATAGCTATTGATAATAATATAGTCATAGACATTGATGCAGAAAAATTAAGGCGGAAGATTATAGATTTTATGACAATTGAATTTCACCGCAGTGTTATCGCAAATGACTCCTATTTGGAAAAATATAGGGATCAGCAACAAAAAAGAAATGATATAACAGACTGCATAATGTTGCAAAAAGGAAATATGACTGCTGAACGTAGTGAATATTCACTGCATTATCGGGAACAGGCTAAATCAAAGGAAGCGTTTAGATATTATTCACAGAATATTTTAGCAACAGATAATCAAGCAATATCCGGTCTCTTATACAA
>CAMWXA010000231.1 GCA_947178035.1 uncultured Lachnospiraceae bacterium
GTCATATACCTCACGTACCTTACCCTCTTTAACTGGTGCAAATTCCTGCATTCTTTCTTCCTCCTATTATTATTCCATTATTTTATATCTTTAGCAGACAAATAGGTTCGACTGCGCCTGCGCTGACCACATAACAGCTTTTCCCTATGCAAGTGCTTTTTCATAATCCGATACCAAATCCAGCACTCTCTGTGCATATTCAGGATACTTCTCGACGATATCCTTGACCTCGTCCTGCGCCTCCTGGGCTGCTTTCGCATTATACTCCATCTGCTTTCTGAGCTTTTGTCGTCTGATGATAAGATCATGTCTAATCTCCACCATCTCCTTATTGTCAATCAGAGCCGCTGCCTGATGAAGCCAGACATTGGGATCTGCAATGTTACAGCCGCGAAGAAGTTTGATCAGGGCCGCCTCATTGAAATCCATATCCTGCTCCATCTGTTTCTCCTGCTCACGGTGGATATTCTCCTCGAGATACTTGTCCCATAGCTTTTTGAGCTCATTCGAGCTGTTGACATCGTACTTTACATATAAATACTCTAACAGATTCGTATTGTTCACATAGCGAATCTTCACTGTATTGTGCAAAAGAACTAGCTTATTGATCCCCTTCTCAACTTTCACAAGTTCTCTCTGCCACTCATGAAACTTGACAAACACAAAGGCAAGTGTCGATGCCATAATCAATATGGCAATCGCATATCCCAGAGTGACATCAAGCTCCAACGCCGCACTAATCACTGTGAGTATCAAAATTAGAAACAGCATCGAAACAACACACATAATTGTAATGCCTTTCGCGTTCTGCAGCGCATTCTGGAGCTCATTTTTTCTGTAATAATAGGCATGCCGCTCACCGTCAAGTCTTCCCATATCCTTTTTCACCAGCACCTGATAGTCTTCTGCTTCTTTTAATTTGTGATACCCCTCCGGCATATACTGCTCAACGCGCTCCATGCGAAGATAGTCTTCCGGCTTCATGATACGGCGTTTCTTGTCTAACTTCTCTCTGCCATTCTCCAGCTCAATAATCTTTGTGGCATACGCTTTCAACTGTTCTTTGACCTCTTCTGGCTGTGCCTCGAGCTCCTCCATATCTGTCAGATAGGAAGTCACCAGATTGTACTCCCCTCCGAGGATGTCCAATTCCTTGGAAGCCTCTGACATCTGCTCCAGACAGGCCTTGACATAATGTTCACGCTGCAGTTTGTCATGCATGTCAATATTGTCACGTTTGAGACTCTCCTCCCAATCAGGTCTGTACACATTTTCTTCATCACCTGTCTGTCGGTTAAAGAGTCCTTTAATCCTTCCTAATAATCCCATATTTTCACAACCCCTTTCAACAATACCTGCCTCCCTAATTCTTTGTCTGACGCTTATAATCCTTCTTGAGCTGCCTGATCACTGTCTGCGACTGCTGACGGTACGTCTCTATCTGGTCGCTATCCTTGAGCTCTGCCAGCTCTGTCACCAGCTTTCGCTCCCGCGAAGCAAGCCATTTTTCATCCGCCTGCGCACACATCTGCTCCACTTTGAGAAAATCCTCCTCCCAATTTGGATTCTCCCGCTTAAAAGCACCATACGCATAGTCCGTGAGCGCCTTTCTGTTCGCAAGAATATAAGCGCACCTTGTCTGTCTGTCAGGGTGCAGCAGGTAAGCTTCATAGTACAAGTCGGCTGCCTGCTTGAATGCAAAATCCATCGCATAAATAGATGCCATATTGTAATACAGCAGCGCCTTTCCCGCACTGTCTCTGGAAGGGATGTACTCTGCAAGCTCTCTGTAAATGACAAGCGCCTGTCGAAATCTTCCCTGCTGGTACAGATACTCTGCTCTTTTTTTGTACTTCTCTGTTATCGTAAGGCTTGACTGCTCCTTCAAAATGCGGTCCACCTGCTTAACCGTACTGCTGTCGTACATTCCGGTCCGCTCAAAAATCGTCGAGACAAACGCTGCAGCCGACACATGCTTTCTGACATACACATCCAGCTCATCCGCGAGCTCCACAAGCCCGCATTCCTGCCGAATCCAATTCACAAGCTCCGCCGAAACAATCGAGTCATCCAAAAGATGCACCCTTTCCATAAAATAATAACATAACTCTTCTATAGAATACAATGAAATGTCGGAAAATTTTAAATAAAATGGATTTTTCGCATAATTTCCTATACATAAACAAACATTATTCATTTACATAACCTCTAATTTTATCGTCAGGAACGACCGCTCCCCATTGTTCTACGTGATCGCCTCAAGCGGCAGACATTCTTTCCAAATCTGACCTGTGGATGGAAAGAACTCCCCAAATCCCTTATCTGTAATTTCAATCTGCACTGCACTGGCATCTTCCATATAAAATCGAAGTCCTACCCGGTTGGTCTTATTGCCCCTAACCTTCAAGCCCTCGAGCGAAATCCGTGCCACCCGTGTCTTTCTCCCATCCACTGGGGATATATTGAGTGTAATTGCATTGTTCTTCACCAGCATCACGTCAAACGTGTTCTGTGCCTCATACCAGTTTGTGCCCGCGTCAAGGATCGGATAGTAGACCTCAACCTGCCCTCTGTCGCAGGTCATGCCAATATTGGCCCGAAGCTTATCCTCCGACAGATACACATAAGAAGTGGACAAAGTCGAGGGATACACGCGCTCCCGCGCCCCATAACAGGCACCCTTGCTAAAAAGATTATTTCCCTGAAACACGCGCCTTCCCCTGCACATATATTTTAAAGATTCCTTGCACCAATCTTTCGAGAACAATTCCCCTAATAAAAAAACAGATGTAATTATTTTCTGATCACAGTTTTTCCGCACAATCTCAAGTAACACAGAATCAAGCTGCTTGAAAAATGCTGCTTTGGCAGTCTCATTCTTGTCCGACAGATCTGGGAGCTTCATCTGTGGATACTCTGCGGTTTCTATAAAACACGCCACTGGATTGGTCTTTCTGTTCATGGAAAGAAGATAGCTATTGATGCCGTCACTCGTGTAATCGTACAAGAGTACATCATGTATCCACATCTCCTGCGGCTGGTGAATCATGTACTGGAAAAAGCAGTCTTCGTGACTCAGAAAATAAACCTCCATCTTCCGCTGTCCAATGTGCTTTGATATCTTCCGGATTTTTTCCATAACATCTGTATTGATATTCTTCATGGTGAATGCCACCGCCGCAATATCCTCGGTTACAACATATGCAGATAAAATTGCAAGTGCTTTTTTAATAAACAGTTCAAGCAAATACTCCGCAGACAGTTCATACTCGGATGAAGAACCCAGGCCTACTTTGACGCTGCCATTGTTTTTTGCCAACAGCACCAAGTCCTCCACAAGCATCCCTTGTCCCTCTTTTGCCACCTTCTGGGCTTCTTTACCGATCAGCCATGCAGCTTCTCCCTCAACATCATTTTTTTTGCACAGCAGTGTGGGGATGTTATACTGCTCCTCTCCCATCACCAGGCTGACCGTTTCGGGCATACTTTGATTTTGCCGGCAGTAGCTGATCTGTGAATAATCATTTTCCAGATCAAAGCCAACTACCACTTTATTCTTTTTTGTTATTTCATCCAATGCCCTTTCAATCAACATCCTTCTTACCTCTCTTACAGAAAAGCTCCCATCACAATACTTTAAAAAGCTCCCTGACACAGAAATCCTGATATATGTAGTCTTCGGTCAGCTGTTGTGCTGTCACCTCGTCATGCAGGCTAATACTCAACATAATACCATTTAATATATTGAATCGATCCTCTGTATCGTACTGCTGTTTTCCCGATGCCGTACTGACAAAGTCTACTTCTGACTTCCCACACAATGTACCGCTCTGTGTCACATGCTCCTGTACCAGCTCCTCGTTTTGCAGGCAGCTTTCTGTAATATAATACTGTATCGTTTCCCCATGAAAAAGCTGGAACATGCTCACGTGGATTCCCTCGTACATTTCCTTCATTTCCCTGATTTCATAACACTCGTAATCAATTTCTTCCGTCGTGCTTTCCTCCGCGGTATCCATTGCATTGTCCGCAAAAGAGCTGTCATCAAATGCATAGTGAATATATACCTGACTCTGCGGCTGTGTCCGGTATTCCACAAACACACAATTTTTGATATAATGCAGTTCTGGCACCATATCCACAAGCTTTACATAAAAAGGAAAATATACATCGTCACCCAAAAGCTCCTGTATAAACTGCCCAGCGACATCCTCCGGCACTTCCAGTCCATTCTGAATATTCTCTGCCCAAAACTTCAGGAGAGCCAGTTTGCACACCCTGTCTGTCAGCTCCCCATGCACATATTTTTGGTACAATATATCAAAAATCTCTGGACACAGAATGGCCTCGTAGACAAAATATTCATAGGACATATTTAAGAGCATCCCATTCACCAGCCCCCGGTCATATTCCTCACACTGTGCATATGCAATCAGCAGGCTGTCCCTGTCTGGAATCGTAACCCCTGTATATTCCGTCTGTCTCAGAATCCGCTCCATAATCAGCTTCGCATCAAGCTCCAAATCGACAGCAGATTTCCACAGTTTTCGAAGTTCAGCAACCTTTCCTTCATAGTTAATCATTAAATAACGCAGGATATTTTCATCGTATTTCATGTTCTTGTAGATGTAATGTGCCACATTCACAAGAAATTCATCATACTCATAATCCCTATTAACAATGCGCTTGCTGACAAGCCTCGCCACTGACTTTGGGTCTACATCAGCCACGCCATAAGAGCGCAGCCAGTAATAAGCCTTGTCAAACATTCCTCTCGAAATCAGAAACCTGATAAATTCTGCACGCTCCGAGGCCTCCATCTCATCTGCTTCCGTATCCTCCAGGAAAGCATCAAGCTCGCCAATCATATCATTGTCATAATAAAACCGCAGCAGTTTTGTGCGAATTTCCTTCTTAAAATTCTCCACCACCTGTGGTGACTCTGCAAGGTTTTTAAACCGTTTGACATTGTCCATCGAAATCGTTATGTAGTTCTTGTCCACCTCACACAGATAGATATCAAACCGCAGCCGCCCTTGCATGTAGCCGCTGATATATCCTAACTGCTTTTTTGGCTCCATAAGCTGCTTATTCTCATAATGGATGCTTTTCGTAAAACGGTTTCCATTCTCGTCCTGCAGAAAGAGTTTATATTCACTTCCATAAATTGGTATCATACAGACACAGTTTTCCACTGGATAAGAGCTCTCTCCATTGACCTTTTCATGGATAACGACAATACTTTTTACCTTTGGATTATCCACATAGATGCGGTGCATAAAAAGCAGCGGCGTAAAGGCGTACGCCGTCTCATCCATGACCATCTGCGGCGCCAGCATATTCTTGTACAAATAGGCAAGATTTTCGTTGATATGTCCCAGCTTGATCTGGTCCACCACAAATCGCTCAATCGCAATGCGATAACTCTGCTCCAGATCTGGATACTTCTCCCTATTCTTAATGATATATGCATATAAGAAAGCGTTTAATTCATAGTCAAGCGTACTCTGATAAGCAAAATACATCAATACCATCTTGGGAATTTCTACGCCTTCCTTGATGTCTCCATACTTGTCAAGTTCCAGCGACATCATATAGTACTCATACAATCCTGTCACTCTCACAGAATGTTCCACGCCAAGCGCATACCAGGGATAATAATCCACACCTTTGCGCTCACCCAATATCAAAATATGGCAGATGGAGGCTACTGTCTGCGGTGATTTGTTGGTGCGGTACACCTCGCCCAGTATCCTAAGAAGCAGTGCTGAATACTCTTTCTTGCGGGCAGCAAGGTACTGCAGCTGCTCAATTAACTCTGGCCTAAGCATCTGTCTTCTGGCTCCATGCCACAAAACACTTTCCTCAAAGCGTTCTAACTTTAACAGGAAAGTCGGGTGATCCTGCAGCAGCAAAACTGCCTCACACAACAACAGCGGGCTCGTGCATCCGTTCTTGAACATCTCCTCCATAAACTGCCATCGAAGCTCCCTGCTGCGCTGCAGATCCTCATTGAGCTGAAGGACAAACCAGCCTAATCTCCACTCTGTGGGATTGTTGGCATAAATTGTCTCAATCTCGTCACTGACATCCCTCACATAATCTTCTGCACAGTTGAACAGTGTCATAAGATACAGGTAATAGCAATTCTGAAAGATGTCGCCCGGCTCCTTTGACAGCCTCTGTTCCAACATGTCGAGATACCATTTGGCCTCATTGAAGCGCTCCTTGGTGATCAGCAGCTGCACGCGATACAGATTAAAGAGTATGCTGTCCTCGTCCAGCTCCAAAAGAACGCCAAGCTCCCGCTCAAACCGGTTTATCCACTGATTCCTTGTCAGTCGGTTCAGTCTCATATCGGCATATCCGCTCACCATATTGCATAACGCCTGTTTTTGTTTTCTGTTGTCCGTCCTTCTCTGCGGCTCCTCCTCTATCAAAATATCAAAAGGAACCATGTAATCGTTACACGCGTCAGAAAAGATAACTGCCCCGCTATTTACACCATTGTGCAGCTTTGAAGCATCAACAAAAATATTAAAGTTACACTTGTTATTGACAAAATCCTGATTGGCCAAAAGCTGCCTGTCTGTGCTGATAAAATCCCCCTGAATCCATATATGAACACAGCTGTAGCCCCAGCCACTCTTCGTGATAACAATGCTCTTCTCAATGCTGTCCTGGATATCCTCGAGAAGAAAGCCTTCGATATCAAAATGATATATAATAGGCGTTTTTTTACTGACTTCAATCAGAAATTCCTCGACATTCTGCTCGTTTCCCTCATAGCGCGACTGCCCCACATAAGACAAGTAAGCATTGCGATCACTTTTCTGCAATATTGTAACAAAATTCCGGGAATAGAAAAGTGCAACCGCCTCTTCCCAGTTTGTCTGCGCAAGGTTTGTAAAATGAAACAGGTTTTTGATGTTTCCAAGAGAACTCTGAAGCACCGGTTTTAATACATTAACTTTATAAGG
>CAMWXA010000232.1 GCA_947178035.1 uncultured Lachnospiraceae bacterium
ATTATCTTAATCCTATGATTAAAACAGGGCAGTTAAAAATGACGATTCCGGATAAGCCCAAAAGTGGAAATCAAAAATATTATGCGTAGTAATGAATTTGATCACATCTTGTTCAAAATGACCCAAATAATGACCAAGTTGCAATGATGAGAATTTGGAAAAAAGGATAATTCACTAAACGTGCGTAGTGAATTGGAAAGAATGAGGAAAATAGGTATGATAGAGGAGGATTCATTATGAAGCATTATGACAGGGCATGGGCGGAGATTGATCTTGATGCGCTGCACTATAATATAGCGAACATTAAGAAACGTATCGACAAAAAGACAAGGATCATAGCAGTCATCAAGACAGATGGCTACGGACATGGCGCCAGCCATATCGCGCAGATACTCGAAGCAGAGGAACAGGTGTGGGGATTTGCGGTTGCCACGGCGGAGGAAGCGTTTTCCCTGCGGGATGACAACATACAAAAGCCAATCCTGATACTGGGATATACATTTCCGTACAGCTATGAGCAGATGACTGCACAGAATGTACGAGCAACAATATTTACCTATGAGACGGCCAGGGAGCTGTCGGACATAGCGGCAAAGACGAATAAAAAGTGTAAGATTCATATTAAAATTGATACAGGCATGACCAGAATCGGTATCCATCCTGACGATGACGGATTGATATTGATCAGGCAGATTGCAGCGCTGCCCGGGTTGGAGATTGAGGGAATTTTTACCCATTTTGCGACAGCGGATGAGGCCGACAGGACAAAGGCATATCAGCAGCTGATGTGTTTCAGGGAGTATGTCGATCAGGTTGAGCGTGTATTGGCGGTAAAGATTCCGATGAAGCACTGTTCAAACAGTGCCGGTATTGTCCAGATGCCGGAGGCGAATATGGATGCAGTGCGGGCGGGAATTATCCTGTATGGCCTGTGGCCCTCGGATGAGGTACAGGCCGATGGAAGGATACAGTTAAAACCAATGTTGACGCTAAAATCAAGAGTTGTGTATGTCAAGACAGTTCCGCCAGGGCAGGAGATCAGCTATGGCGGTACCTATACGACAACAAGGGAAACACGGGTTGCGACGATCTGTATTGGTTATGGTGATGGATATCCAAGAAGCCTCTCCAACATCGGACATGTACTCATAAAAGGACAGCGGGCACCGATACTTGGACGTGTATGCATGGATCAGCTTATGATCGATGTCACGGATATCAGTTCTCCAGTGTGTGTGGGAGATAAGGTAACGCTGATTGGAAGGGATGGCGGCACGTGCATTACGATGGAGGAGCTGGGAGCGCTGTCGGGCAGGTTTAACTATGAGCTGGCCTGTGATATCGGAAAGCGGATTCCAAGGGTCTATAAATTGGACGACACGCCGCTTTATAAATAATTCATTTTTAATTGCATAACAACTGTATAAAAATTTCTTTGCTGGAAAAAATAGTATCATACAGATAAAGAATATGTTTTATTCAATTGACAGAGGTGTATGATAATGAGAAGAGGAGATATTTATTATGCGGATTTAAGACCGGTTGTGGGATCAGAACAAGGAGGCGTCAGACCAGTGCTGATCATACAGAATGATGTGGGGAATAAGCACAGTCCGACAGTGATTTGTGCGGCGATTACCTCCAAGATGAACAAGGCGAATCTGCCGACGCACATTGCGCTGAACGCAGGAAATTACGACATGGTGAAGGACTCGGTGATATTGCTCGAGCAGTTGAGAACGATTGATAAAAAGCGTCTGAAGGATAAGGTGTGCCATCTGGACTCCCCAATCATGCAGAGAGTCAACAGAGCCTTGCAAATCAG
Source organism: uncultured Lachnospiraceae bacterium (assembly GCA_947178035.1). GTDB lineage: Bacteria > Bacillota > Clostridia > Lachnospirales > Lachnospiraceae > COE1. The sequence goes on from CAMWXA010000232.1 coordinate 1,826, forward strand.
TCTTGAGCTTGATACATAAGGCTTGTAAGGTTGGATATTGACGTTTTTCAATAGTAATGTTATATTAGAGAGGTGTAGCCCGCAAAAATGTAGGCTGCACCTCATTGAGATATCGAAAAATAAAGGAGAGAAATAAGAGATGGACGATGGAGGGTCTTCGGCCTGTAGTGTGATATTGTTTTTGGTACTGCTCTTTATTGAGGCTGTGATTGTCGGATTTAACAGAGCGATAAACCTCATGAATGAGAAGGAGATTCAGCGCAAGGCGGAGGAGGATAAGGACAGAAAATCCATTTTGCTGAGCCGAATCATTGAGCGTTCCACAGTGTATGTCAATTCCATTCAGATGATAACGACGCTGATTGAGCTGGTGATGGGATACTTTTTTCTGCCGCGGTGGTCTGCTTCGCTGAGAAGAGAGCTTGTACGGTTCCCATTTTTTAACGAGGTGAATGAGCTGGTGCTGAGCTGGATCGCTCTAATTTTCGCGGCGTTTCTACTCATGTATGTGCTGCTCACGTTTGGAATCCTGCTGCCCAAAAAGATTGCTCAGAAATATCCGGATGCGTGGGCGTACTGTTTTATACGCCATATACAGTTTCTCAGGACAGCGCTCTATCCGCTGACGAAAATTGTCGCAGTCTCCGCAAATGGTCTGCTTCAGATATTTGGTCTTAGGAATACAGATGAACAGGCAGATGTCACAGAGGAGGAGATTATTTCGATGGTAAATGAGGGGCATGAACTCGGTGTCCTCGAGGCCGGTGAGGTGGAGATGATCACCAACATTTTTGAGTTTGGTGACAAGGAAGCGAGTGATATCATGACGCATAGAAACAATATTATGGCGATTGACAGCACGACACCGTTTAAGGATGCGCTGGGTTTTATGCTGAAGGAGAGCAATAGCCGGTATCCTGTCTATGAGGAGAATCTCGACCATGTGATTGGTGTGCTGTACTTGAAGGATGCCATGAGGATACATACTTCTGACGAGAGTCTCAACCAGCCTGTCGGTACAGTGGAGGGGCTTGTCAGGGAGGCGGTATTTGTGCCTGAGACCAAGAACATTGACGACCTTTTCCGAAGTATGCAGTCTGAAAAAAATCAGATGGTGATCGTTATGGATGAGTATGGACAGACAGCGGGACTTGTGACCATGGAGGACATTCTGGAAGAGATCGTCGGAAATATCATGGACGAGTATGATCCAGAAGAAAATCATATTGAAGAAAAAGGCGAGAATGAGTATATGATAGAGGGAATGACAAAGCTTGAAGACCTGGAGGAGCGCTTTGACATTTCCTTCGGGGAGACAGAATTTGAGACGCTGAACGGATATCTCATATCGAAGCTCGACCGGATACCAGATGAGGATGAAAACTCAGAGGTGGAGATTGATGGTTATACATTTCAGATTGTAAAGGTAGAAAAAAATGTGATACAATCAGTATTGGTAAGAAACTGTGCCCAGATAACTGGCACCTGAGTAATCAGGTAACATTTCCTGGAAAGTGGAACAGCGGGGAGCAGCTGGAATCAAACACGAGGAAGGTGCCTCTGAAGAATTATAAAAGCGATAAGGATAAAGGAGAATTAGAATATGTCAGGACATTCAAAGTTTGCAAACATTAAACACAAAAAGGAAAAGAACGATGCGGCGAAGGGAAAAATCTTTACGATTATCGGACGTGAGATTGCAGTTGCAGTAAAGGAGGGTGGACCAGATCCAGCCAATAATTTCAAGCTTGCACAGGTGATTGCAAAGGCGAAGGCAAACAATATGCCAAACGATACAATTGACCGCGGTATTAAGAAGGCAGCAGGGGATGGGAATGCAGTCAATTATGAGCATGTTACATATGAGGGCTATGGTCCCAGCGGTATTGCGATTATAGTCGAGGCGTTGACAGACAACAAAAATAGAACCGCGGCAAACGTCAGAAGTGCATTTACGAAGGGCAATGGAAGCATTGGAACACAAGGCTGTGTCTCCTTTATGTTTGACGAGAAGGGGCAGATTATCATTGACAAGGAAGAGTGTGAGTTGAGCGCGGACGATCTTATGATGATTGCGCTAGACGCAGGTGCCGAGGATTTTTCGGAGGAGGAAGACAGCTTTGAGATTCTGACCGCACCGGAAGATTTTGATGCAGTTTACAAGGCGATGCAGGAAAATAAAATCGGGATGGCGAGTGCTGAGGTTACAATGATACCACAGAATTATGTCACACTCACAGACGAGAATGCAGTTAAGAATTTAAATAGAACACTTGATATGCTTGACGAGGATGATGATGTGCAGGCGGTATATCACAATTGGGATGAATAATTATGCTGGAAATAAAAAAAGTCTGTCCTTTCGGACAGACTTTTTTTATTTCTGACTGCGTTTTTCGATTACGCCGGAACCAAAATCTGTAGTATCACTGGTCATTCCTTCCGCTTCAAATCCGGATATTGTAGCTTTGAGGCTGATGGTAGCGGAGCGATCGGTGCTGTCGACAATACCAATTCTGTTCAGGGTATAATTGCTGGCATCGTCATAGTTTATGTACATATATTCGCCGATATAATTGTCACCGTGCAAGATGCCTGATGCGATACCATCATCATTCACCAAATCATTGCTGAGATCCGCTTCCAAATCCTGATAATCTTCCTCTGTCAAATCAAAACCCTCCAGAGACAGGTAATAATAATCAGTGGAATAGTGGACGGTATCACCGCTGGCAACCATATAGTACTCTGAGTCGTTCGCAGCATCAATGCAGGTGGTCATCGTACAACCCAGATACGGATAAGCACCAGCAGTCAAAGCTTCCAGAAATTCGTGATTGGTAAGCATACTAAATCCCTTCATATCGGGATTGCGCGTACTGAAGGTGACTGTTATCTCTTTGTCCACTGCATTGTCGAGTCCTTTTAACAACCAGCTTGGCATATCGGCAAAGGCTTCCGGACCTTCCGCGGCTGCTTCCAGCATTGCTGCCTCAATGGCCTCTGACGCATCTTTGGTCTTGATGGTGACTGGCATATCATAGGAATCTGTTTCCTCACAGCTGATCTCGACATTCTGTGTAAGTTCGTGCACCTTCTGATACACTGCGTTCATGCCTTCTGTATTGTTGGAATTGATGGCCTCAAAATAGCATTCAAGACCTGTTGCAGCTACAGCATCACTTTCCATTTTCTTGAAAAATGCTTCCGAGTCTGCTGACTTGTAGGCATCAACAATTGACTGTACCTTGGCGTCATCCTCCATCAGTACATCACAGCCGGATACGAAAAATGCAAGACAAACTGACGCAAATACAGTTATGATTGGTTTTCGTTTGATTTTCATTTGAAATCCCCCTTGACTCATTTGTTTCTTCGTATTATGATTAACTTAAAATAATACATAAAAATTTTATATAACAAACAGAAGAAAGTCAAGTCCCTTTGCATAAAAATATTTACAAGCAGATGTTTAGAGGTTACTGTTCACTCCGTTCATGCGTCTGGGAAGGCAGTGGAGAGGATTACTGTTTACGCGTCCATCAAAACAGAGGGAAAATGATAACATACAGGTTTATATAGTGGAGAAGGATTATGGTAACAGTACAGAACAAAAACTTTTCTGCACTGCAGATTTGCATGTCAGGGCAATGTTTTCGGATGAATATATGTGGCGAAAATAAGTATCGCCTTGTTGCAGCCGGAAGATATCTTGAAATAACGCAGCAGGAGGACAAGATATCATTTGACTGTACACAGGAGGAATACGACAAGATATGGGATGCTTATTTTGACATGGAGACGGACTACGAAAAAGTCATTGCCAGTATTGACCGCGAGGATTCTTATCTGATGGCAGTAGCAGCGTATGGAAAGGGGATTCGAATCCTGCAGCAGGATTTGTGGGAGATGATCATATCCTTTATCATCTCGCAGCAGAACAATATCAAGAGAATCCGCAAATGTATCGAACTGCTGTGTGAAAAATACGGCGAGAAAAAAATATCTGCAAACGGCGTGGCGTATTTCGATTTTCCGACACCCAAGGCACTGGCCAATGCTTCGGTGGCTGATTTGCGTGCCTGCAATCTGGGTTATCGGAGCAAGTATATCTGTCAGACGGCAAATGCGGTCTATCATGGTGACATTGACCTGGAAAAGATTCGGGCGATGGAGTACGATGCGGCAAAGAAGGAGCTGCTGAAATTGTATGGTGTGGGCGCGAAGGTTGCCGATTGTATTTGTCTGTTTGCCTTACATAAGACAGATGCATTTCCGCGGGATACCCATATCAATAAAGTGATGGAAGCACAGTATCCGAACGGATTTCCCTTTGAAAAGTACGGGGAGAACAGTGGGATTTTACAGCAATATATCTTTTATTACGACCTTGAAAATAAAAAATATATGAATAATATTTGAAAAAACTATTGACGTGTGGCTGATTTGTGTTATAATCGAAATGTGCAATTAAGTATACCCGAACAGTCTGGCACACAATAATAGGGGCTGGAGGGAGGTTAGGTGTGATAGCATGTCAAATGTAATCGTTAAAGAAAACGAGACTTTGGATAGCGCTTTACGCAGATTTAAGAGAAGTTGCGCTAAAGCCGGAATTCAGCAGGAAATCCGTAAAAGAGAGCATTATGAAAAGCCAAGCGTAAAACGTAAGAAAAAGTCTGAAGCAGCTAGAAAGCGTAAATATAATTAATTTGTAATTAATTGAATCAAGATCCTTGGCTGTTTACGCCAAGGATTTTTGCGTCTGCAAGAGCGTATGGTATTGATATGCTCTGGAATAAGGAGTGAGGGAGTTGGAGAAAATATCTTTGTGGATGAGCAGATATCACTTTGCTGGATATGATTTATATCATCTGACAGCCTGTTTTTTTCTGTTTAGCATCATTGGCTGGATGGTTGAGTCGATTTATATTTCATTTTGTAACAAAAAACTTACGAACAGAGGATTTATGACGGGACCGTTCTGTCCGATTTATGGGGTTGGGGCGACATTGGGATACATTATATTTCATCCATTTGCCCACAATATCGTTGCATTATACATAGTTGGCGCATTGCTTGCGACAGCGTTTGAGTTTCTTGTGGCACAGCTTA
>CAMWXA010000233.1 GCA_947178035.1 uncultured Lachnospiraceae bacterium
TTGGGTTGATTAAAGACTGCGTTTTTCATTTCTATTTGAACCGCCTGGAGGATTATTATGGATAAAAAAATGTTTGTAAATGAAAAAGAATACGAAATACATCGATTGCTGGGAAAGGGAAAAGGCGGATATTCTTATCTGGCAAGCGACGGAGCACAGCAATATGTCCTAAAACAAATCCACCATGAACCCTGTGATTACTATCAGTTTGGAAATAAGATCGAAGCGGAAATAAACGATTATCACCGTCTCAGGGAAATCGGAATCAAAATTCCTGCCATGCTTGATGTTGATCTCCAAAAGGAGCGCATTTTAAAAGAGTTTATTGACGGCGATACCATATACGAGCTGGTTTTGCAGGATAAGCTGAAATCCGCCTACATCGACCAGCTGCACGATATGTGCCGCTTATTATATGCTGCCCACACCAATATAGACTATTTTCCGACAAATTTTGTAGTACAGAATGAGGAACTATACTATATTGATTTTGAGTGCAACGCATATATGGACGAATGGAATTTTGAGAACTGGGGCGTCAGATACTGGTCAAAAACCCCGGAATTTTTGCAGTATGTGGAAGAGCATTCCTCTCTTTGAATTTCAGTGTATTGTATAAGGAGGTCTTTATGAAAACCATTATTACAGTCCAGCACACGCAGTCCATTCACCACACAAACGGTATGGTTGGTTCCTGGACAGACTGGGAACTGTCAGAACTCGGTTTGGAACAGGCAGAAAAAATAGGAAGAACGCTGCAGTCTGAACTGACGGGAAAAAGCATTGCACTTTACTCGTCGGACCTGCTGCGCGCAAAGCAGACTGCCGAAAAGATTGGCAGACACCTGAATGCAGTTCCCGTATTAAGAAAAGAGCTGAGAGAGCGAAACCTTGGAAAATGCTGCGGAAAATCAGTCCAATGGCTCCGCGAAAATATGGAACAGCAGGAAAAAACAATCGATGACAAGATGTTTTCCGACGCGGAAAGCCGCCGGGAAGAATGGAACCGGTTAAAGCCCTTTTTCGACGAAATCATGTCAAACAGCGAACAGAATATTCTCATTGTATCACATGGGGATTTGCTCAGTGTCTTTAACACCATGTTCCTGGGATTAAGTGTCGAGTCCATTAACACTTGTGAGATTTTTGGGCTGGCAGGCGGCGTGTCTTATATGTATGAAGACGATGAGGGACGGCGAATCATTAAAAGAATTAGCGATATGTCTTATGTGTCATAGACTTCCATTTGCCCGCGGCCGCCCTTTGCTTTTGGGCTCGCCAGACTCTTTTATTCTGTTTTTTTATGCCTTATAACTGGGGAAGAAAGTGTGCAGGGTATGAAAGCAGCGTATAATATGGTAGTCCTCTTCAATTGATGCTGTTATAATACCACCCTTTATTTCTTAAAAGATTACTATGTGTTCCACTTTCAATAAGCTTTCCTTTGTTTAAAACATAAATCCAGTCCACGTTATGAATAGATGCTAACCTATGGGTAACAATAATTTGTGTTTTATTTATTGCCTTTAAGTTATCATATATTTTCTTTTCAGTCATCTGATCAAGATTACTAGTTGCCTCATCAAGTATTAAAACTTTAGTATTATTAATTATAGCCCTTGCAATAGCTAAACGCTGCTTCTGTCCACCAGAAATATTTTGACCATCTTCTCCTACAAGCGTATCTAATCCTAAAGGCATATTCTTGATTTCATCCTTTAACTCTGCATTTTCTAACGCTTTCCAAATTTCATCATCTGAAAAGGTGCCCGTTATATCAACATTTTTTCTAATACTTGCATTTAGGCACATTGGATTCTGAGTAACAATAGAAAACCACTTATAAATTTGCTCCCTCGATATCTCAGCTATTTCATAATTATTAATATAAATATTTCCCTGTTCAATATCTACAACTCCCAATAAAGCTTTTACCAAAGTTGATTTGCCACTTCCTGATGAACCTACAATAGCAATTCTTTTTCCACATTGGACATCCAACGATACATTGTTCAAAACGTAATCACGTCCACTTTTATAACGATAAAATACCTCCCTAACTTTAATATTTTTTAACTCGCCGTCTATAACATTTCCATTATGCTTTCTTTCTCTAAAATTCATCAGTTCCTTGTATCTGAGCATTACCTCTCTTACACCATTAATACTTGGAAGCATCATTATAATAGTGTTAAACGGAGAAGTAAAATAACCCACTAGTGTCACAAAAGCTATAAGTGTTCCAACTGACATGTTACCATCCTGAACATCAAAACTTCCAAGCATATAAGCTGCCAATGGAAATCCCAAACTGACCACCGATGTAAAACAATTCATCATATTTCCTACTCTTGTCTTTTCTTTAAACTTCTCAATTAACCCTTGGTAATTATTTTGAAGATTTGTTTCTACAGCCCTATCCATTCCCATACATTTTATTTCTACTATATTTCCAAGCACATCAATCAAGTCTCCTTGCATTTTACTTTGTGAATAGATGTACTCCCGTGTTTTCAATAAATTCTTATTATTTAGAAATATCATTATGACAACTTGTATCACAGCTATAGCAAATGTAAATACTGTCAATTTAACAGACATATAAAACATCACAAACAGGCACACTAAAGATGTAATCCCCTGTATTAAAATGTTTGTGAAACCATTTGTAATAATATCATTTAACTGATTAATATTATTAAATCGATTGCCAATCTCTCCTGCATTATGCCACTCAAAAAAACTAACATCCAAACGAAAAAGTTTTATAAGCATATTTGAAGCCATTCGATTAAATAATTCCATATTAACTTTTAATAAAACCGCCTGCCTCAACCAGCTTATTCCAAAATAGGAAACTATGATTGCCAAAATACCACACAGCATTTTAAATGCATCAGGTTGAATATTTTTAGATAAACTGTCTATCACCTTCTGTATGATCATTGGAACACACAATGTTATAAACTGTGCCAATAACATTAAAAACACTGCTTCCGACAGCTTTTCTTTCTTTAGCTTTAGGTTAATCCTGCCACGTTTTACTCTTTTCCTATTTGTTCTTGGAGTTATATACACCAAAATATCCTTATAGTTAGTTTGTAATTCAGAAAAATCCAAAATGTATTTTCCCTTTGCAGGATCCAACACAACAAATCTTCCATTCTTTTTAATTTTTTCTACTACAATATAATGGGCGTCATTACACAAAATAGCTGGAAGCCTTTCGATCAAATTTTTCTGATCATACATATATTTGTAAGCCACAAAATTAAAACCATACTTTACTGCAATTTCTTTCATTTGAGCCAGTGTTATTCCATCCCGACCTATGAAAAAATCTGAACCAACATCCACTATATCAACATTGCAGCAATAATAATTAAAAATCATTGTCAAACACGCTATTCCGCAATCCATACTCCCTAATTGCGCAATAAATGGCATTTTTTTACGCCTATACAAAAAATCACCTCATCAGTATAGTTACACCATTCCATATCCTACTTTAAACTATACTGGCAGTTCATAAAAATTACCACTCAGTATAAATTGACGCACACGCCGCATAATAAAATGCCGCTTCGCGGCTACGACTAGCGAAAATTCCAAGCATAGTATATATAACATCTATTCCAATGCCAAAATGCAAGGCAGATCTTTGTTCACATATCTTAACAGTGAATATCCAATACCAGTAATTCCAAGCATAAATCCCAAATGTTCATAGTTTGCAATCAATCCACAGTCCCAATAACTCGCCGAGTCTTCTATCGCTTTTTGTAAGGCACCCTCTATCTGCTTTTCCAATTCATGATTGCTTACAAACTTAGCATATTCATAAAGGATTTCCAAATTACCAACATTTCCATGGCATAAGCACTGATTCTTTTTTCCACCATACTTCACCAAAGAAGTATATGCTTTGTCTATATCTTGCTTAATAATACTATTCATTTCTTCCGGAACCAATTGACTCATTTTTATTCTAGCCAACAATATTCCACCGGAACCATGACACCATGTTGCTGGATTTCTTCCTGCTTCTTCTCCTGTACTTCCTCGAAAAAAACGACGATCCACCCAATTGCCAAGTTTTTCATTATATAAACTATCTTCTTCGTACAACGCGTCTTTAGCCGCCTTTAAAAATTTCTCTTTTTTAGTCAACTCCCATAATTTTATTAAAGCTAAGGCAATTCCACTTGCTCCATGTGAAAGACCCGCTAGTATAAAAGGCTGTCCGGGAATTCCCCATCCAATTCCTATGTCGCCTTTTTGCGCTGTAGCCAACAACTTATGCCCAGCATTTTCAGCATTTTTTAAATACATAGATTTATTTGTGAACTGATACAATTTTAAAAAGGTTATAATTGTTCCTGCCAAACCAGATACGATATCATTATCTATAGAATTCATATCATTGTTTTCAATCTGGTTTTCTATAACCTTAACCAGTTTTTCCGCCCGTTCTAAATATTCGCCATCTGAAGTTATTTGAAATAATATTAGAAAAACATTTAATAAAGAACATTCTCCACTAAAATACCCACTTCCGTTTTCGTGGCCAATTATGGAATCATATTCTAAAATTGATTTCATATACTCATCTAAAGAATTATCTACCGCATTACAAATATCACGGCATTCATTTCTGCTATATGTTTCGCAAAAAGCATGCAGAAAAATAGCAATACCTCCGATACCGTTGTATAAGTCATAATTTAACGGAACAACATTCCAATGTATCTCTTCAATACCCATTAAAGATACACCTATCCATCCAACTTTGTCTTTGTCCACATTATATATTGCACTCTCTTCTAATTTTTTCACTATGCTTTTACATTGCTGAAATATACTTTGCTGTTTTAGAGATATCCGCATCTCTTTTCCAAGTAGTTGTTTTATCTCTTGTTTTTTTTCTTCTTTTGCCTTTACATCTCCTATATCTTCTGTGGAGGTCACTGATAACACAATATATAATTTCTGTTGTGACAAATCGTGCCTATCCATATTTTTCAATTTTTCCTCTACTAATTCTATTGCACTCCTCTCAAAATAATCCTTGATACAGTTACCATAACCAGAAAATAAATCTTTTCCACATGAATTATAACTAAACATTGGAATATCATTATAAAGCATTTGCAATATTTCTTCCTCAATCGCTGTGCGCTCTTCTAAACTGCTTAAATTTCTATTCTTATATAATGTCATTAATATCATCTGTCTATGGGCACAATCCCCAAGGAAATCCGGATGTTTGGATGTCGTAAGAAGCATTGCATATATCTGTGTATCTCTCCGCAAATGTCTTATACACATATCTTTAAAAATATTATATTTATCTTTAATTACATCCTTATTTTCTAATACAAATCTATATGTTTGCTCAAATCCCTCAAGAATGTAATCGACATAATATATAGGACGCTTCACATCCGTTTTCAGAAGAGGTAAATTCTGTTTATTTACTTCTTTGGGATAATCATAAACACACCTCATATCTGAGCGCTTCGGATGAATGAGAACGGGAACTTTACGAGGATATTCTTTTCCTACATCATTAGACATACCGCTTAAATCTATTGACTGATGGCCCTTTTTTCTTTTAAGATGTTGTGGTAATAACCCTTGTGCCATTACAGTCCCACGAATTTTATTCAATGTAACTTCTGCTATGCGATGATGATTAAAAGGTTCGCAATTTTTTAGTAATGTTTCTGCATCAATTACTATTGGAAAAGCTCCAGAAGCAATAATATTTTCATTATGGATATCATGAACATTAAGCATATAATTAGCACATATAATTAAACCCAGCCTCTTATAATACTCTTTTAATTCATCTTCAAATATGCATGGCACGTGTTCTACATATTCTTCCCATCCATATTCTCCTCGATTAAGAATTCGGTAGGTTTTCATTTGTATGTTCGTTTTCTCACCAAGCCATAGTAAAAAATCCTGATATCGATATTCTGCTTCTATCGAATGAGGTTTATATACAAGTTTGCGACCATCAGCATACGTAATTACTGCGACCGATTTTCCATGCATATGTGAATCAGAGCCGCCCACTGTAAGTTGAAGAAATTCAGATGTATTGTAACCGAGCTCACTATGTATGGCACTTTCATCCCGCTGATAATTTTCCAGAATTTCAGCATAAAACTGAACTGCGTTTTCCAATACATCAATGAGCAGGCGTAGTAGAGCTGGATAAGCATTTAAAAGTTCCATAAAATAGTCTTGATTATTTAACCAGTTTTCAGTGTAATCATTATATTCACTTTCCGGATCTATACCTCTCAAACTACCTTCTTGTTTGCAAAAACTCATTTCAAGAATGAGCATTCTAATACTACAATCTGCCACCTTTTCTAAAATGTTCATTTCGAAATTTCTAATAATGACTCCTTGATTCTTACAGAAAACTTTGTTATTTCCGCATTTACTTATTAGCATATTTTCCGCAATTTTTACAAAAGGAGTATAGAAACTACTAAATACAAATTTTTCTTGCAAAAATTCATTTGTCAAAATTAATTTATAGTTTTTATACCGAGCATCGCACAAGCATTTCCAGATATAATTTTCTTGAAAATCTATTGATGATGTAAATACGTCTTCCGCTAAAACACTATCTATTCTGCCATTCGAATTAACAACTTCATAGATTTCTTTCCCTAAAACATCTTCCCAATATTGCTTTCTTTTATCATTTTTGTCTAGAGATTTCGACTGACAATAATTTCGTTCTAACATGTAAGCATATTTTTTCATAATCATACTCCTTATAGTTGTTATCACTTGTATCTGCTTTTCTTAAATAAAATCTCTGCTTTTACTTTAAATTACTTTGAATTATTATTGCTTTTTGTTATTATTTATAGTATTATACACATATACACACATGCTCCTGATACA
>CAMWXA010000234.1 GCA_947178035.1 uncultured Lachnospiraceae bacterium
CCATTGTCTCTGTCGTAGCTTTTTGATTGGTATCCTCCACTCAGCCACCTTCCTGTCTGGTTTTATGTGGTATTTAAGAATTTTCCCGCGTGGTATTTTCTTATATGAACATTTAATCATATATTCATTTGTTTGTCAATATATAATATGAAAAAAAATAATTTAATTCCCTAAAATCTGAATGATTTTGTCATAATTCCCGGGTTGATGCGGAAAGGTACAGTTCATGAAGTTCTTGATCCGCTTTCCATCCTTCTCAATGTATTCCGTTTTTCCCGGGCAATGCTCCATGAGATACATCGGACAATAACAGAACAGACAGTTGAAATTCTCCAGCCCCTTATGACAGGGAAAATACTGACATGCCTTATTATCAAAAAAACGATAGGAATTTTCCATGTTATGGTTTCTCCTTATATCTTTAATCCAGGACAGTAGTTCCTTAAGAACGAAGTTTAAATATGTTACTCCATTAAAAATTTGAAATTATATTCTGCAATCAGCATAATACAGGTATTCAAACCCCATATATATCCGTCTTCTTCATCTCTGCTCTCTACATTCTGCTTATCCAAAATAGCTTGATCACCCAAAGCAGCATCCATCGGATACCGGCACGTTGCATTCCATAAGATCCACTCCTCATATCCGGCATCATACACCGCCTGAATCTGATCCTGAATCTGTTCTGCCTCATATGAGATATGCCCGCTTACCCACGTCGCCGTAAATGCCTGCAGCCACGGGCGCACAGCGGCACAGTTCTCCTCCTCATTCTGCCCCAATACTTTCTGTGACAGCATGAGCGCCTGATACACTGTGTCATATGGATGCGCGTCCGGCACATCAAATCCAAAGACTCCCGGGCCATAGTGAGAGGGATAAACCATGGGGCTCAGCACATCCACCCTTTTTCCGAGCTCCGCATAGTTTTGTCCGACACGCTCGATATCCGTCGCACTGTCAATCACAGTGCCGAACACATCCGCCGTAACCACACCGCCCCTTTCATGAATCCGTTCGCTGGCATAGGACAAAAAACCTGATATCGCCTGTTCCTTGGTGTAAAGAGACATATCCACCTTGTAATCTGCTGCGTCCGCGTCCTCTCCGATCGGAAAGCGGACATAGTCAAACTGGACCTCGTCGAATCCGACATCGAGCGCCGCCTGCGCGATTTCTGTCAGATACGCCCACACTTCCTCGTTATATGGATTGACCCAGGCCAGCCCATAGGCGTCTGTGACCAATCCCCCGTCCGGCTTACGCAGTGCACAGTCTGTATGATTCTGTGCAAATATGGGATCCTTAAAGCACACAATCCTTGCAATCGTATAGATACTGTGCTCCTTCAATGTGTCCATAAGGGCGCCGATATCCCTTATATACGCAACGCCATTTCCCATCTCCAGAACAGATCCCGAATCCATTTTCCACGTAATTTCGCCATCATCATTCTTGACATCGATTACCATGGTATTGAGCTCCGTCGTGTCGACAAGTGTGATCAGATCATTCATGCGCTCACTGCCTGCCACAGGGCCTGTCACATAGATGCCCTTAACCGCGGGGCGCTCCTTTACCGGAATGATCGCACTCTCCGTCTCCTGTTCTGTTTCCGTATCCTCCCCAGATGACCACAGCTCCTCAAACACCTCTGTCGCCACGTCTTCCTTCCTGTCATCACCACACGAAACAATACAGGGTATCATTATAATTATCAAACATATTAACAGCTTTCTCATATCCCGTCACTCTGCAAAAAACACTTCTGGTAGGAATCCTTCACAAACCCATAGTCAAACTGTCTTCGCACCTGAGCGAATTTCCCGCCATATGTATCTGCCTTCTCCTGCATATAATGAATGACTGCCTGCGTGGGCACCTGCCGTGTCCCATCTGCTTCCATCCCTGGAAACAACGCTTCAACCGTGTGCACCCCGCTCCGGTCGAGCAGGATAAAATAACACCACCATTCCAAAAATGTATCCATATTATTTACGGTCGTATCCTTGTTCTCTTCGTCAATGTCTTCAACGGCCTGTTCCAGATCGTTTTCCAGCTGGTCAAAGCAGCCATCAAAGGCACTCAGCAGTCTTTGAAATGCATCTGCATCCGAATCCAGCTTAGTCTCCAACGGCAGCTCCTTCCAGTATTTTTTATAAAAATACAGAAAACTCTCTTTCTTGCCACACTGGACACAAACTTCCATGACACTCAGATACATGGAATCCGGTTCCGCTCTCTGACAGTACTGATAACACCACAGACTTTTTTTCGGAATATTTTTGTGGATATAATCCAGCATCAGTTCCTCCGCCTTCTGGTCCTGACCGACCAGCAGAAAGTGAAGAAGATATGGCATATGCCCGCACACATAACAGCTCTCAATCTGCTTTTCGTATATAAGGAAATTACGCGCCGCTTCCTCCGCCCTGTCAACGTCCCGGTAGAGCATACTCAGACTTAATTCGCCCCAATAGTACACATAGGTCTTGCCATATTTGAGCGCTGCCTCCTCAAACTTTTTCATAAACAAATCCATCTTGGCGTCATCGATCTGACAGTACTGATAATACGCGTCAAAAATCTTGTCATAAATCCAGACATTCAGGTACGCCATCGGGACATTGGGGTAATTCGGAATCTCCTTGTCCATATACTGTGCACTGTCTTTGTAAAATACTTCTGCATATTTTACAATCTCCGCATAATTATTGTCGCGGTGATTCAGATACATCAGCTCGTCTATCGTGTCAAAATACAGATACCATTCCCGCTCCTGCTTTGTGATTTTCAAAAGCTTCTTGAGGATCGATGCCAAAGACTTATAATTCTGGTCATACAGATCATAGCTGCCTCTTGTCAGCTTCTGCGCCCTGCCAACCAGTTTCATGATCTCCTCCGAGGTAATCTGAACCGCCTTTACTTTTTCAAACATCATATCGTTTTTCCTCCCAGGAACTGTTACACTCCTTATCTTCCGCCATAAAGCGCATACTCCATCAGCCACTGTAAACTTTTGTTCATTATCTCCATCTCCGCACCGCCCAGTGTATAATGCCCGGACAGCAGGGACTGTATGTAAATAACCTGTATGATATTGCCGGCAAACGCCTCATCCCGCACCTGCCCCAGGCTTTGGACAAAGCTGTTTTCACTGTTCAGATACAACATATTTCTGTCTTCTTTTTCTTCCGTCTCCCCAAAATCAAAGCCCTCAAAAAAGCCGGAAAAACTGTTGTCATCCATAGTTTCCGTAAACAGCGCATCCTCGCCCTGCACAAACAGCGCCTGCAGGCTGGCCGGTGAAAACCGCTTGAACGCGACACCACAATGGAATGTCTCCAGCCCATGCTCCGCACATCTTCGGAAAAACTCCATCTCCTCCACAAAATCTTTGGGCGGATCCGCGAGTAAATTGTCATATGAGCTGTTGTCAAACTCCTCTATCCTAACATTCTTATAAAATTTCGGCAGCTTTTGCAAAATGCTGGTATCATAGATATAACCGCCGTTGACCAGCAGACTCCCTGTCCCCTCCACCAGCGGACAGATCCGGCGGAAATCATCAATCTCCACGCAGTAATTAACTGGAACCTTCTTCGATGCATTCACAATCTGAAACCCGGTCAGCATCCCCTGATTCGTCGGAAACGTCAGAAATGGAAAAAACAGTTTGAAAATCTGCTCGTTCTCCATCACCAGCGACTTAATCGCCACATTGTGAATCTGTGTAAGCTGTTTTAACTTCCTCACATCGTACTGCGACAAGGATACAAAATAATCAAAGATGCACTTCTCAATCTCTCCCTTTGCCTTCATCAGTTTCCCGTCTCTCGTAAAGCCTTCCCTGGAAGCTGTCGGCGTCAGATTGTCCATGTTGAGGATGCATCGTGTAAAAAACGCCCACTTTGGAATCAAATCCCGCCCATCATCTGTGACATACATATTTTTCAGGAAAATCTTGTGCCGGATCGTCGTGTTCGCGCTGGTCTGTCTGGTGGATATGTATGCGTATCCCTTGATATCGTCGCCGATCAACGGAATCACGTCAAAAAAGGTCTCGTCGAAGACCAGCTCGCCAAACCCCATGATGTCATCCGCCATGCTGAACGACTGACGCCACGGAATAAAATTGCTGTTTACAATCTTTTTCTGATTCTCCCCATCAAAAAATACGGGTGTCCTCAGCAAAAAGCCATACTCAGACAGATCATTGACGATTTCCTGCTCCGTAAAAAATTCATATTTGGAACCTGTAAGCTTCAGATAAACTTGTGTTCCTGGCTCCATCGCCTTCTTCGGCTCTGTAATCACATAGGAACCATCGCTTTTCCCCACCCACTGATAGGACTTCTCCTCTACAGCTGAGCGTGTGATAACCTTAATCTCATTGGCCACCAGAAAACAGGACAGCAGACCAATGCCGAACTGCCCGATAAAACTGCTGCGCATGTTCTCATTTCGCTTGGAGGATTGTCCGATTACTGACAGAAAAGAATGTATCTCCTCTTTTGTCAGCCCGATTCCATTGTCAGCAAAGACAAGCTCCGCCCCCTTGGCCTTCCTCCGGTAGGTGACAGTGACCTTTCCCTCCAGGCTCGATGAATCCGCCTTTTTCCGCGCATCGATCGCATCAACCGCATTCTGCAGAAGCTCCCGCAGAAAGACTTTGTCGCTGGAGTACAGGTTGTCACTCAGCAAGCGTATGATTCCTTTCAGATCCACTTTAAAATTATAATTTCCCATTTCCTCTATTCCCTCTATTCCCTCTGTATTCCATTTTGAAATATCCCATTTCCCCAATCACGCACTGGTGTCTTATCTTGTCCGTGTCATAACGGAGTCCGATATGAAACCAACGCACATGTTGACTAACACTATCATTTTATCATTATGGATAAGATATGTAAATATTAGAAACTATCAACAGTATGCTGACAGTTCCTTATAGGTTACTTTTCACAACAGACAATGTTCTATTTTTTGATTCATTGCATCATAAGACTTCCAATGTTCTTCTTTAACCTGAATGCCTGATCTTACCACCAAATACTTCACAAGCGATAAGATATCCTGAGCAGTTTTGCCGGTCTCCTGCCTAATCCATTCGTCTGTGACAGAAATAATCTCATGTGCTGCCGGATTCCGAACCTTCCCCTCTATCGAAGCAATCTCTTTAACCTTATCCACCAACACACTGTCGCTGCATTTATTTTGTATAATCTTAGCAATATGCCCGGAATACACTGGCCCTGACCTGAAATCCCCGTTGTATTCGTTGTCTAACAACTGCAAAAGTCCGAGTTTCTGAAGTTTTTCACGATCCCATTTCCTCATGCCCTCTTTGTTTACGCTGCATGCATCTGATATATTGATCTTACATTCCTTTTTCAGTATATTTTCCAACAAATCCACAACTAACGGCGTAATTCCTCTTATAAAGTCCGCAAACTCCTGCCTTTTAAACTTGATCTGCAATCCCAGAGCATATTCAAATATTTTTTGTTTGTCTCCCTCTTTAACCGGATAAATATCATGCTGTCTATTTTTCATAAGCGCACTGATCTTACGCAGGTTCAATTTTACCCTTGCATCCGCAATCTGTATCAGACAGAACGCATCCTCTGGGATATCCTGCTTAATTTCATCAGCCACAGACAATGCTGCCGCATAATCATATGCCCAGATATGTTTCTTTATCGCCTCTATCTTGAGCATCTTCATAAGATTAAGACACTGTATTTCCTCACATCTGTTTGGTGCATCGCTGTCGTTATCCTCATTCATCTCCCATATCAATTCTGCGTCATAATCCTCCCGGTCATCCTGTTTTGCATTCATTTTGCCTTGCGGCGTGGAAACTTGTATTGGTTTAAAACGGTATTCCGCCAATGTCGCCATCACCAGCAAGGCGCTCTTCATAGCAGGTGTCCCCGACGCCAGATTTACCAGAAGTTCATCCCCCTGCTCCATCCCGCTTTCGATTTTTCTTATTTCATTGCGAAAATCCTGATAGAATACATCATACTGCTGCACATTGATCAATTCCTGTCTTTCAATTAATACAACCTCAAAAGGATGTCCTATGCTTTTCCCTAATCGATTGACCGCATCGATGTATCTGTTGTCCTTCTTATGATACGCAAGCATCTCTTGCGATAAATACAGATATACAATATCCGGTCGATAATGTCTGCAAATATGCAGCATGGAGCCGTCTCTATAATACTTGATCGGATCTGTCCCGCCTATGGGACTAAACAATATTTTTCTGCTCATCTTTATATTCCCCCTATATGACAATAATGTCCTCCTGACATTGACTGCAGCCTTCCAAAATATGTACCACCTTTTGAATAATACAAAACTGATATTCCCCGCTTTAGACATTCCTGTACACATTGTGTTGTCATCTATGCATGTCCCATGATTGTAATACTCTCTAAAGTCTCTATTGGGACAATCTTTTTCATTCCGTCTGAGTATTTTACAAAACATCGTTTTGATCCAATTCCTATCACAGCATTGTTTTCATTCACAAATAGTAAACTCATGTTTTTCACCTTTCTTTATTTTTCTTTTAGTATCCACCGACTTCTTTAATGACTGCATTTATTTCGCATCAATTATTGTATAGTTCCTGTTTTGTGTTCTGTTATTTCAAATGATATATCTCTTGATATGGTAAAAAGCTGGGATTGTGGGTTTTTGTCCCCTACTGGGGTTCTATTATTTCAAAAAAAGCAGGCGACTGATGCAAAGCAGAATATCGGGAGGTTTCCATCCCCCTACCGGGGGGCTATTATTTCAAATTTAAATAATTGATGATACGTTAACATCAAACAAGTGTTTCCGTCCCCTACCGGGGGCTATTATTTCAAATTAGCCAATCCCTACACCAACACCATCTCCTAGACCC
>CAMWXA010000235.1 GCA_947178035.1 uncultured Lachnospiraceae bacterium
TGTTAATCTTATACAACACTGTTCAAACCCTCCTTAGCTGCCAATACACTTGTGCACAAAGAGGCACCACAGACCACGTGATGCCTCT
Source organism: uncultured Lachnospiraceae bacterium (assembly GCA_947178035.1). GTDB lineage: Bacteria > Bacillota > Clostridia > Lachnospirales > Lachnospiraceae > COE1. The sequence continues at coordinate 89 of CAMWXA010000235.1, forward strand.
TTCCTTTTCGTACTATTTCTGTACAAGGTGGATTGCAAAGCCGCCAATCTCCTCGTCCAGATAAATCGCTGTGAGCTTGCCATTCTTAACGACTGCAGAATCCTCAATGAACTTCACATTCTTTACGGACTCCAGGTAATTCTTCGCACGCGCTACGCTGTTTGTGCCAATCGCAATATGTCCATTTGCGCCGCGGCCAATCTTCTTCATCGCCTCAATTTCAATACCCGCAAAGATAGAGCTGTTTCCAACCTTCTTGGTGAATCCGAATAACTCATCGTATCTGGATGCCACTGTGTCCGCTGCGGCCTCGTCCTCACAGTTTACACCGACATGTCTAAGTTCAAAGCCCAGCATTGTGCGCACAGCTTCCTCCGTCAGTGCCTGAATCTCATCATACTTTCCAGCTGTCACGAGATCCTTCTTAACCATCCAGGAACCGCCGCATGCGATAATCTTGTCAAATGCAAGATACTCGCAGATGTTCTTTGCCGTAATACCGCCTGTCGGCATAAACTTCATCTGTGTATAAGGAGCTGCCATGGACTTGATCATATTTAACCCGCCAGCAGCCTCTGCCGGGAAGAACTTCACCACTTCCAGACCAAGTTCAATCGCCTGTTCCACATCGGAAGGATTGGATGTACCCGGCGTTACAGGAACGCCCTTATCGATACAATATTTTACAATCTTCGGATTCAGACCAGGGCTGACAATAAACTTTGCACCTGCATTTACTGCGCGGTCAACCTGCTCTGTTGTAAGGACTGTACCAGCACCAACCAGCATCTCTGGAAACTCACTTGCCATAATTCTGATTGACTCCTCTGCTGCAGCTGTACGGAAAGTCACCTCTGCGCAGGGAAGACCACCCTTGATCAATGCTTCCGCCAAAGGCTTTGCATCCTTCGCGTCATCCAGCACCACTACAGGCACAATACCTATTTTACTGATCTTCTCTAATACTTCGTTCATATTTTCCCTCATTTCTCAATTATCAATTATTGAAAAGACTTAACGAAACTTATCGCCATCCAGGAGAACGCCTGCCCTTGGCGTTCTTCCAACGTGAAGTTTTAGAATTTGTTAGTCAGCGTCTTTTGCTGACTTAGAAATTCTCTTCACGATTTTTATTTGGGCTGTTTTCCGATATATGCCAGGATACCGCCATCAACATAAAGTATATGTCCATTCACGCCGTTCGATGCATCGGATGCAAGGAATACAGCTGGTCCGCCAAGCTCATCTGGCTGCAGCCATCTGTTTGCCGGTGTCTTTGCACAGATAAAAGTGTCAAATGGATGTCTGCTGCCGTCTGGCTGTCTCTCTCTTAACGGAGCAGTCTGCGGTGTCTCGATATAACCTGGTCCAATACCGTTGCACTGAATATTGAACTCACCATATTCAGAACAAATATTCTTTGTAAGCATTTTCAGTCCGCCCTTTGCTGCCGCATACGCAGATACTGTCTCACGTCCAAGCTCTGACATCATAGAGCAGATGTTGATAATCTTGCCATGTCCTTTCTTAATCATAGAAGGGATAACAGCTTTTGATACGATAAACGGCGCATTTAAATCCACGTCAATAACCTGTCTGAACTCTGCAGCTGTCATCTCGCACATTGGAATTCTCTTGATGATACCTGCGTTATTCACGAGAATATCAATCACGCCGACTTCCTTCTCAATCTTAGCCACCAGCTCATTGACCGCATCCTCGTTTGTAACATCGCACACATACCCATGCGCATCAATGCCCTCTTCCTTGTATGCTGCAATTCCCTTGTCCACCAGCTCCTGCTTGATATCGTTAAATACGATTGTAGCGCCAGCGTTTGCCATTGCCTTTGCGATTGCAAAACCAATACCATAGGAAGCACCTGTTACCAGTGCAATCTTGCCTTCGAGTGAAAACGGATTTGTGTTTGCCATTTTTTACTTCCTCCTCATTATCATAAATTTTCTTTTAGCGCTGTACGCGTCCTGAAGCATCACCGCCTGCAAGCGTCTCAACTTCCTTCCTTGACACTAAATTAAAGTCGCCAGGAATTGTATGCTTTAATGCAGATGCCGCCACACCAAATTCCAATGCTGCCTTGAAGTCCTTGCCATCCAACAGTCCGCAGATTACACCGCCTGCAAAGGAATCACCGCCGCCAACACGGTCAACGATCGGGTGGATGCTGTACTCTTTCGAGTGATAAAATTCCTTTGTGTCTCTTGAATAGATGCACGCTGACCAGCCATTGTCAGATGCGGAATGGCTCACTCTGAGGGAGGAAATGCAGTACTCAAAATTGTAATCTGCAACCATCTGCTCAAAGATTGACTTGTATCCTGCAAGTTCCAGGTCACCGCTTGTCACGTCTGTGTTGCCTGGTTTGTATCCCAATACAAGCTCTGCGTCTTCCTCGTTTCCAATGCAGACATCAACATACTGCATCAGGTTCTTCATAATCTTCTGCGCCTTCTCAGAAGACCACAGTTTCTTTCTGAAGTTCAAGTCTACAGAAACCTTAACGCCATGTTTCTTTGCTGCCTTCAGAGCTTCCTCTGTGAGTACTGCTGCCGCGTCAGATACAGCTGGTGTAATACCTGTGAAATGGAACCAGTCAGCGCCTTCGAAAATCTTGTCAAAATCGAAGTCAGCAGCTGTTGCTGTAGAGATTGAAGAGTGTGCCCTGTCATATACCACCTTGGACGGTCTCATCGCAGAGCCAGACTCCAGATAGTAAATTCCAAGTCTCTCACCGCACTTCGCAATGTTTGCTGTATCAACACCATATTTTCTCAAAGCAGCAATTGCGCACTCACCTAACTCATTGTCTGGTACTGCTGTCACAAAGCTTGCATCATGTCCATAGTTTGCCAGCGATACAGCCACATTGGCCTCGCCGCCGCCATAGTTGATATCAAACTCGTCGGCCTGAATAAACTTCTCATTGTTGGGTGTAGAAAGCCTTAACATAATCTCGCCCATTGTAACTACTTTTTTTGCCATGATAATAAATCTCCTCCATTTATTTCCGAGCGCTTTTCAAAGCACTCTTTTTCTTTATAAAGTTACGCCCTGCTTAAAGATTGCCATATCGTGGAATCCCGCGAGCTCACTCTTTACTTCCTTGCCTGAGGCAATCGCCACTACCTCGTCAAACAATCGCTGTCCTGCCACATCCAGAGTTTCCCCCTCCGCAACAACGCCGGCATTAAAGTCAATCCAATTATCCTTTTTGCCCGCAAGTCCTGAGTTGCTCGAAATCTTCATCGTAGGAACCGGACACGCAAACGGTGTGCCGCGCCCTGTCGTGAACAGTACAATATGTGCACCGCTTGCAGCAAGCGCTGTCGCGGCAACAAGGTCATTTCCGGGAGCGCTCAGCAGATTCAGCCCGGGCGTACTCACCGTCTCACCATAAGCCAGCACACCCTTTACAATCGCGCTGCCCGACTTCTGTGTGCACCCAAGGGATTTGTCCTCAAGTGTAGAGATACCGCCCTTCTTGTTGCCCGGTGAAGGGTTTTCATAGATCGTCTGATTATGGCTCTTAAAATAATTCTTGAAATCATTGATCAAATCCACGGTCTTGTTGAACAATTCCTCATTTGCACAGCGGTTCATCAGAATTGTCTCCGCTCCAAACATCTCTGGAACCTCTGTGAGAATGGTTGTACCCTTTTTGCTGATGAGGATATCGGAAAAGCGCCCGACAGTAGGATTCGCTGTAATTCCTGAAAATCCATCACTGCCGCCGCACTTCATGCCGATGACAAGCTTGGAGACGCTGATTGGCTCACGCTGGAACTGTGATGCGTACCCGGCCAATCCTTTCACGATCTCAACGCCCTCGGCAATCTCATCGTCACTCTCCTGCGCCACAAGGAATTTCACCCGGTCTGGATTGATATCGCCCATGTATCCCTTTAGCACATCAATATTGCTGTTCTCACAGCCAAGTCCCAGTACCAGCACACCGCCTGCATTCGGGTGGTTGATCAGATTGGCAAGAATCTGTCTGGTGTGTTCCTGATCATCTCCCATCTGGGAACATCCATATGGATGCGGAAAAGCGCACACTGCCTCGATATTCTCCCGCACAAGCCCCTTTGAGAGCTCTGCGATCCTAGTCGCCACATTGTTGACACAACCGACTGTGGGAATAATCCAGATCTCATTTCTGACACCGACCTTTCCGTTCTCACGGTTGTATCCCATAAAAGTGACATCCTCCGTAAACTTTTCCTCAGCAAAATCCGGCTCATAACTGTAGTCAAGCAGATCTCCCAGGCCTGTCTTTAAGTTGTGTGTGTGAATCCACTCACCCTTTTTCACTGCGGCTGTCGCATTTCCGATGCGGAAACCATATTTGATCACTGGCATTCCCTCTGCGATATCCACAAGTGCAAATTTGTGTCCCGCCGGAATTTCCATCGTGGTTGTCACATCAGCGCCGCCCACGTTTACTGTGGCACCCGCCGGAATTACTTCCAGCGCCACAGCCACATTGTCATTTTCATTGATTTTAATAAAATTTGCCATATCTATATCCTTTTTAATTTGAATCAATTAAAAGTTCTTCTCAATCGCTTTTCTCATTCCAAGCGTCCTGATATCTTCCAGATAGCCTGTCACTGCATCGGCAAGCCCGGCAACCTGTGTCAAATCCTGTCCATGGAAATCCGTGTTGCTCAGATATGCCTGCACAAACTCCGCAGAAGCCTTTGCGCTGTTTTCTGCAAAGAACTCAAGTACTGCCATATCGTCCACGATATTGTACTCCTGTTCGTCCCGATGCCCGATCAGTGCCTTCTCGCGAATCTCGTTTCCTGTATAGAATGCCATCAGTGCCGCGATCGAGAATGTCAGATGCTTCGGAAGCTCACCCTTTCTCTCCACATAGCCCAACAGAGATGGCATACATCTCGCTCTCCACTTCGATACAGAATTCAGTGAAATAGCAAGCAAAGCATGTTTTATGTACGGATTCTTAAATCTGCCGTCCACTGCCTCCGCGAAGTCAAGCAGATCCTGCCTGGGCAGATCAAGTGTCGGAATCACTTCGTCGTAGATTGTCTTATGCATGAAGTCACCGATCAGCTCGTCCTCCATAGACTCTCTCACATAGTCATTTCCGGCAAGATAGGAAGCCAGAACAAAGGAAGTATGTGCACCGTTTAAGATACGTACCTTTCTCTGCTTATACGGCTTCTGATTGTCTGTAAAGATAACCGGGCAGCCTGCATCGGGAAGCGGGAACTCCTTGCTGATATCCTTTGCGCTCTCGATTACCCATAGGCCAAAAGGCTCTGCCGTGACAACGATATTATCGCGATAGCCAAACTCTTTCCAGAGCTCCTCCGCATCATCCCGCGGATATCCTGTAACGATGCGGTCAACCAGTGTGGACGTAAATACACAGGACTCGTCAAGCCATGTCAGGAAACCCTCTTCAAGATTCCAGAGTTTTGCAAACTGAACTACACACTCCTTTAGGTGAATGCCGTTGTCATCAATCAGCTCTACCGGAAGCATTACAAGTCCTTTGTCTGCCGCTCCATTAAAGTGTTTGTATCTTGTATATAGGAATTTGCAGAGCTTGCCCGGATAAGTCTTGGGCGGCTCAGACTCAAATTTGTCAGAATCATCAAATACAATACCAGCCTCTGTCGTGTTTGACACAATAAATCTCAGCGTGTCTAATTTTGCATACTCGCTGTACTTTCCATATTCATCGTAAGCATCTACCACATCTGCAACACTTGTCACAACTCTCTTGATCACCTTAGGCTCACCGTCTACCATGCCTCTTAAGCATACTGTGTACTGGCAGTCCTGATCGTGAAACATATTGAGAATTCCTGCGCCGTCGATGGGCTTTACCAAAACGATATCTCCATCGAATCTGCCCTGTTCATTTGCAATATCAATAAAATAATCAACAAACGCACGTAAGAAGTTGCCTTCCCCAAACTGAAGTACCTTAATCGGTCTCTCTTTTTTTCCGGTCTTTGCCGCATTTAATAATTCCATGTCACTTTCTCCTATCACTCTTTCAATCATTGCTTTGTTACTTGTTTTGTAAGTGCTTACAATTTGTATTTTATATCGTTCTTGGCAGAAAGTCAACTATATTCGGTATACTTTTCCAGTCTTTTTTCCTAGTCTTTCAACTTTTTTATGAAAGTAGTTACATTCCCCTAATGCTCCATCCGCTGCCTGATTCTGTCAACCGCCTTCCAGCGCCGCATGCGCTCCTGTCTGTCCCGCGCGAGTACTTCTACCATAAAAACGCTGATCTCCCAAAAAATCTGCTTTGTCTCATCATTCATTCCCGAATATTCCTGCATAATCGCGTGAAGCTTCCTGGCAGCCTCCCCGCCTTTCACATTCTTGAGGTCCGTCAGCGTCTTCGCCTCTGTGATTTCTATCATCTTAAAAAGATTGTCTATAAAATCTCCCACCTGCTCGATCTCCAGCGCCAGGATCCACTTGTTGATACGGTCATATAGTTCCTTGCGCTTCGGCTGCTGCGCCTCGGATCGCTCAAAACGGTCTCCCTCGACACACCACGAAAAACAGACATGCTGCTGGACGCCGATCTCTGTACTCCTAATCAGTTCAAAGTCCTCTTTCTGCTCCATCAGCATGCCGACAAACGACTCATCGGGAACAATTTTTAAAATTTTGTCCCTGATGCCATCATAGTCGAGCTTTTCCATGAAATCCGGCCGAAATCCCGGTCCGTCCATATTATAGATTCTGCCAATTCTGTGCTTGATAGTTTCATCGCAGGTCATTGCTGCATACA
>CAMWXA010000236.1 GCA_947178035.1 uncultured Lachnospiraceae bacterium
GAGGGGTAGCAAACAACTGTTTTTACCGAAGGCTTGACATGGATAGCATGAAGCTGATAAACTTAAACGAAGAAAGAGTGTAATAAGGAAAGAAGCATAATAGAATCTGCATGTGGAATGCGGAAAAAGGAAATAGGAAGGAGAACTATGAAAGTACAGGAGAGTTTGTTTATTCAGAAGAAGAAAGCGCTGCTAAAAAGACTACTGGACATGCTGCTGGAACAATATCCATATGCATCAATACTGGCAGAGGATACAAAGTCAAGAAATTATAATGTCTCAAGGAAAAATATGAGTGTCGGCGAGGGAGAGCGTGGTACTTTTAGAGGATTTGTTGTGAAGGTATCGGATGGAAAACATTATGCGGAATATTCGTTTAACCAGATTTCCGAGGAAAATCTGGAGGATATTTGTGCTCATATCAAGGAGCTGGTGGAATCTTCTGACGAGTTGATGCCAGACGGAGTATGCGAGAGTGAATACCAGGTACCCATGGAGAAGAAGGCAGAGTTCAGCGGCAGTACAGAGTATGAGATTGATCCTGAAACACTGGGAGATGATGCGATACTAGACCACCTCACTGCAATCAAGGAGAAAGGATTGGCAGTCAGTGAGAAGATTCTGGATTGTCATGCAGTAAGCAGTTATCAGAAGTATACCAAACTGTTTTTATCTGGAGACAGGGTTATGGAGCAGAGTGTTATGTGGATGACATGTTTTCTGTATTTTGTCGCTGCGAAAGGAGAGGAGATAAAGACTTATTATAAACCCTACTCCAATCTGGGCGGAGCGGAGGTACTCTCACGGATGGATGCGGACATAGAGGACTGTGCGAAGGCTGTGCTGGAACTACTGGAAAGTGAGCCTATCCTTCCGGGTGAATATGACTGTATCTGTTCGCCGGATGTCACAGGTATGATTGTGCATGAGGCGTTTGGCCATGGCGTTGAGATGGATATGTTCGTGAAGAAGCGTGCGCTGGCGGAGCAGTATGTAGGAAAGCGTGTAGCGTCAGATCTTGTCACAATGCACGATGGGGCTTCGGCGGCCAATGAGGTGGCGACTTACTTTTTTGACGATGAGGGAACGATGGCGCATGACACTACCGTGATTGAGAAGGGGATCCTTAAAAGTGGAATCAGTGACCTGCAGTCTGCCCTGATCCTGCAGACAGAGCCTACGGGAAACGGAAGAAGGGAAAGTTTTCGGAGGAAGGCATACACGCGCATGACCAACACTTTTTTTGAGGGCGGAACAGATTCGGTGGAGGAGATGATCGCATCGATCCAATACGGTTTCCTGTTGGAGAATCCCCAGAACGGCATGGAAGATCCTAAAAATTGGGGGATTCAATGCATGGTCAATATTGCAAGGGAAATTCGCGATGGAAAATTGACCGGGAAAATATTTTCACCGATTGTCCTCACAGGCTATGTGCCTGATTTGCTAAAGTCTATTTCCATGATGTCGGAGAATGTGCGGCTCAGCGGCAGCGGCATGTGTGGAAAAGGGTATAAGGAGTGGGTAAAGGTATCAGACGGAGGTCCGTATATCAAGGCAAAAATCCGTCTTGGATAGGAAATCGCCGTACTTTTAATCAGAAATAATAAAAACTACAAAACTATAGAATTACAAATAAGAAAGGCAGGGAAAGAGCTTGATCGAACAGATTAGGGCTGTGTTGCAGCAGCTGGGTATAGCAGAATACCGCATTGTGGAGAGTGTACAGGAGTCAGTGGAAAGTTTCTTTGTCAGGAAAAAACTGGATTTGAAAAGGCGGACGGATTTGACAGATTACAGCGTTGTCGTGTTTTGCCCGCATGAGAAGAATGGCAGACAGATGCTTGGCGCTTCGGCAGTCAACATTCATCCCGGAATGGAGACGGAGGAAATCACTGAGACATTGCAGAAAGCATATCAGGCAGCCGCGCTGGTGTGCAATGAATACTATGAACTAAATGCTGGCGAAAAAGAGGATTTTGTCGCGTCAAACAGCCGGTTTGCAGGTCAGAGCCTCGAGGAGAGCATCAGACAGATTGTGGAGGCACTGTATGCGTCGGATACCTCTGAGAAGGTTTTTATCAATTCCGCTGAAGTATTTGCAAAGCGCGTTGTGCGCCGGATTGTAAATTCCAGGGGAGTGGATGTGAGCTATGAGACCTATCTGGTTTCTGGCGAGTATGTGGTACAGTGTATCGAACCGCGGGATGTAGAGACTTATCATCAGTTTTCTTATGATGATGCAGAGCCTGATGCACTGCGCCAGGATGTGGCAGAAGCTTTTACGATGACACAGGCGAGGGCAGAGGCTGACAGGCCGCCCAAGGCAGGGGAGTACACAATTCTTCTCTCGGGGAAAAATCTGCAGGAAATCCTGCAGTATTACTGCGGGCGTTCCAGTGCAGGTGTCATTTACCAGAAATACTCCAATTATCAGATTGGCGACCATGTGCAGGGAAATGCTGTACAGGGAGATGTCCTTACGATATACATGAAGGCAAAAGAGCCATACAGTGATGAAGGGATTCCGATGAAAGACCGCACACTCATGGAGAATGGGGCATTGAAAATGTTTCATGGAGGCCTAAAGTATTCCTATTATATAGGCATTGAGCCTACAGGGGACTATCACAGTATTTCAGTGCCGGTTGGCAGCAGGACGATGGAAGAGCTGAAGGCGTCACCCTATCTGCACATTGTGAGTTTTTCTGATTTTCAGATGGATATCCTGTCAGGACATTTCGGAGGGGAAATCCGGCTGGCGTTTTTGTATGACGGTGAAAAAGTGACACCTGTGACAGGCGGATCGGTCAACGGCAGTATTTTGGAGGTGCAGGGAAACATGACATTTTCAAAAGAACGCTACCGGAATGACCAATATGAGGGCCCTTATGCAGTCAGGATGGAAAACGTGAAGGTAGCAGGAATCGAATAGTAATGCCCCTGTGCGCAGACCAGAAGCTTCTTGTCTGTGCACAGGGGCATAGTTCTGATTGCTGTCACGCCTTTTGTGATTTGCGGGCTGACAGGAGCGTCGCGAGATAAATACAGATAATCCCAAGGACAACATATAACAAGCGGGTGATGAGAAATGCGGCACTGATTTCAAATGCAGGTTCACCGTCCGTGCCAATAGGAAGTGTCAGCGGCACGGTTGAGAAATACCCCGCACCAAAAAAGTCAAAGGCACCTGTTATGCTGTGAAGTGCGAAGGCAAGCAGCATCAGCACATAGACCAGACTCCGGTGAATACTTCCGAGCAGCTGCCCAAGACTGGTAAATAGCACAAAACAGGGCAGCAGGAGCACAACGGATGGAAGGACAAACGCAGCAAAATCATGGAACCGGAAAAAACTGACATAGAACAGCAGTGCGAGCACAATCACCACGAGATAAATCAGCAAAAAGCAAATGCCGGCTGCCAGTGTCCGTATCATAATCTGACAAAAAGACGAGACTGGAGTGGCAGATGTCAGAATCTCAACCTGTTTCTGTTTCCGGCTGTAATAATAATTGGCAAGCAGAAGCAGGACTGTAATCATCGCAAGCGGAAGTGTCCTGCCGAGATAGACACAATAGCTCCATAAGGAAAAGGGCGCAGTGTATGCAGTTCCCATGATGATATCATACGAAAGCGTAAACCATGCAAACAGTCCATTGACGAGGAGCATTCCGAAGAAGGTTTTGTTCAGAAGCATCCGCCGCAGTTCATAGTAGATTATTTTTTTCATTACATCTCTCTCCGTTCATTTATTTAATTTCATCAAAAGGAAGCTGATCCTGCGCTATCGTTGTGTGGAGACGCACACTTCCCGTCAATATCTTCTTCCGTCAATCCGCAATATTGCAAAAAATCGGCAAATCCAAATCCGTTCTCGCGGAATTCATCCTGATGCTCATACATCCGGCGCAGAATTTCGTCCATCTTGTCCTCGCCCCCGACCAGTTCTTCCGCTTTCAGTATCATCAACGGCATGCGCTGATAATGGTTGATACTTCTGTTTGCGGACGCGATCTGGGACTGATACACCTTGGGGAGCAGCTCCAGATATTCCGGGTGGCGGTTGTAGAAGCTGCGGTTCTGATTGTCCACGGCTTCCGCCCACGCATCGACATAGTATTGCTGTGCATAGAGCGCTCCATATTTTTCTTTGACCAGGCGGTACGTGGAATAGACAGTCAACCCTTCGGAACTCCACAAATCTTCCTGTGCGCATTCAAGACCGAGGCCGCCCCACCACTGATGAAGCATCTCGTGGATAAAGACTTCTGTCGCACTGGCACCCTTGTCCATGTCGCTCAGGGTATCCGGCGACAGCACTGTCTCAAACCACGTGGAGACGCCGTGCAGTGCATAGCCGCCCCCGAACATGGAACTCTCCTGCCGCAGGAGCAGATGGTTCTGTTCCGCAGACCAGAGTTCCCCGTAATGTTCACTGCCGTATGTGAGAATATCGATGATTGTCTGCTCGATATCATTCTCTTCGACAATACCCTGATATGCAGTTCCATAGGCGAAATCGACATTTAAGGAACCAATCTGAAAGGTGTTGATTGTGTAATATCCTGCTGTAAAATCACGGACAATTTCGGAACATGCTGCACGCCATGTTTTTGTGCCATCGCCGTTGTCGGCAAAGTCAGTCATCAGTGTATAGTCCAGAAAAGGCATCAGGTTGTCAGGGATTGTAATGTCAATCACAGCACTGCCGCGGGCAGAGTAATAGTTGTCCAGTCTGGGAACGATCGCGGTTGAGGACAGTGAGATATAGTCATGGTCAATGGTGTCCTGTACCATGGAGTTTGCCCAACACCTTCCCTGTGTGGGGAAGCCGCTGTACTCAATCACAAGTGTCTTGTTATAAAGATCCTTTGGCAGTTCGAAATAAGTGGAGCGCTTTCCGTTGATATCATTATCCACAGTCCGAAATGGTACATTTTCCCCGTCATACGTCATCTTTGTGATTTGATAGCCGGGATTAAGCTGCAATACATCCTCTCCGCGATAAGGGACTTGTATGTCATACGCTGCCTTTGCGGAGATTGTACCCAATGCAGGATTCAGGCTGAGGCTGTATTGAATCGCGCTGATTCTGTTGGCATCATCTATCTCCATAAGAAGATTGTCGATATATTTGTAATCGTGTGGTCCATGATCAATAAACGGCTGGAAGTGCCACAGGAAAATTCCCGTTGCGGCAGACAGGACAGCAGGTGTCAGAACAGCCAGCTTTTTCCTGTTTTTCCAAAATGAAAAAAAGAGTCCCTTCTGGTATTTGCGGACACACAGAATGGAAACAAGCCAGACTCCGGCTGCAATGCAGAGCCAGATGAGCCGTGTGTACAATCCAATGCGCAGAGGCCAGACGGAAGGAAAACCGTCGGAGTATGTGATGACATACGGATTGAACCAGCGCATGAAATAATTGAAGGAGCTGATACCGCTGACACTGACGCCGGCCAGCGCGATAAACAGCACGACGGAGAGCTCGACGCGTCGTGTAATCTGGTAGAAGGCATCTGCAAACAGGATCGAAATCCACCAGGTCGGGAGCATAAAGACCGCAAAATTAGCAAAGTAAAAGCCAGCCGAAAACAAGTAGGACATCTTGGCGGCCGTGCTGGGCAGATAGACCAGTGATGTGAGTGCGGTCACAATCGCAGATATCGTCAGCAGTGCCAGAGTCCTGGCGGCAGACAGGAGTGCAGGCGGTGCAACTGTGTCTGTGAGGATATGCACGCCGCTGCGCTGCAGTCTGTCAGCCTCCATGATCATGACCGCAGCCCACAGAATCGCGCCGATGGGCGTTCCCGTCATGACGACCGGGGTCAGAATATAGCGCGCTGACATGGCACGGGAGCTGGAAAAGTCATACAAAATATTGCCCAGGGGCAGTGAGAGCATGGATAAAACGGCCGCTGCAGCAACAGTTCTGGACAACAGCAGGCGTCTCAGCTCAACGCGGTAAAAAGAGAACAGTTTCATCTTATGCGAACCTCCTCTCCTTGATTTTCGCAAACACTGCTGTTTACAGCAGAGATGCGAGATCGCCTGGCAGGGCTGTGAATGCAGTACAGGTAGGCATCTTCCAGCGTCTGCTCGCTGGGCTGCGCATATGGAGGAAGCTGCTCTGCGATTATGCGGGAGCGGATTCCGTCAGCGGTATGAACCTTGGAGACAATCTGGCAGCCGTCAGGAACAGTGCCGCCTGGCTGCGCAAAGCAGATTCCCACGTGATTCTCCGCCTGGGCGATGAGTGCTGAGGGTGTACCGTCAAAGAGTATCAGGCCATCGTGGATCACGAGAACCCGGCTGCAGACTGCCTGTACATCCTCGACGATGTGTGTGGAGAGCAGGACAATCTTGTCCTGTGCCATTTCCGAGAAAATATTGCGGAACTTGACGCGCTCCTCGGGATCGAGACCGACAGTCGGCTCGTCAAGTATGATCAGCTGCGGGTTGCCGAGCAGCGCCTGCGCGATGCCGACGCGCTGTCTCTGACCGCCGGAGAGGTTGCGTATGCGTATTTTTTTCTGTTCTGTCATGTTTGTACGCTCTAAGACTGTTGTGACAGCCTTCGCGTCCTTTATATTTTTGAGTGCCGCCATGTAGTCCAGAAACTGCCAGACGGTCAGTTCTTCATACAATCCAAAACTCTGCGGCAGATAGCCAAGCTGCGATTTCAGATATTTTTCCTGTGAGAGAAGGCTTTTATTATCTAACAATATTTCGCCCCTGGTGGGCAGTAGTCCCGCAATCAACAGCTTCATCAGCGTCGTTTTCCCGGCGCCGTTTGGACCGAGAATTCCGATGAAGTTTGGGCTTTCGGCGCTGAGGGAAACGTCCTGCAGCGCTTTTTTGCCCGATGGGTAAATCATGGTAATATGG
>CAMWXA010000237.1 GCA_947178035.1 uncultured Lachnospiraceae bacterium
ATTCTGTACAGAATGCGTGCAAGAGCAACGACGGCGTATTTTATGAGTATCCGCTCTGCATGACAGCACATACAATGGCGATTAACAGAGATATCTTTGAGGCGGCAGGCGCGCTTCAGTATCTTGACGAAACAAATGGTACATGGACGACAGAGGGGTTCCAGAAGGCGGTTCAGGCAGTCTATGATTACGGCCAGACCAATGTCGGCGCAGTTTACTGCAGCGGGCAGGGCGGTGACCAGGGAACGCGTGCGCTGGTGAACAACCTGTACGGCGGAACCTTCACGAATGCGGAGCATACAGAGTACACGGCAAACAGCGAGGAGAACATCAAGGCGCTCGAGCTGCTCAAGAGCATGGACGGAATCAACTTTGACGCATCTATCGCCGGCGGTGACGAGATTAACATGTTCTGCAACGGCACGTTCGCGATGGCATTCTGCTGGAACGTATCGCAGGAGAAGAACAATAAGGATAATATCAGCTTTGATGTTCTGCCGATGGCATTCCCGTCAGAGAATGGTGAGCCACAGCTCTGCGGCGGTATCTGGGGCTTTGGTATCTTTGACAACGGTGATCCAGCTAAGATTCAGGCAGCAAAGACCTTTATCGACTTTATGGCAAACGACGAGAAGCAGGCAGTTGAGAGCGTGAAGGCTTCCAATTACTGGCCTGTAAAGGATCTTGGCAATATCTATGACGGCGACGAACTCATGACAGAGTACGCAAAATTCGTTGAGTACATGGGCGACTACTATCAGGTAGTAGGCGGATGGGCAGAGGCCCGTACAGCATGGTGGAATATGTTGCAGCAGGTTGGCTCAGGTACAGATGTCAAGACAGCAGTTGAGGAGTTTGTGACAACAGCAAATGCAGCAGCGGCATCAGCGCAGTAAAATTCAGGATGCTGTAAAGCGGATTTGCGCCCCTTGCCCGAAGTGATGCGGCAGGGGGCGTTTCTTGATAAGTGTGTAAAGAAATTCTAAGCGGCCAAAGTACGCCCGCTAAGAATTTCTAAATTACACACTGGAAGAATGCCAAAAGCAGGCATTCTTCTCACGGATTGTTTGTGCTGCTGTAAGCGGCATGTTTGAAAGAATGAAAGGAGGAATCCTCATGGCAAAAAATAACAGCATGAGCAAGGCACTGGTGCGCCGGGAGACGATAGCGGGGTATGCTTTTATGCTACCAAGTCTGATTTTCTTTCTGGGATTTGTGATTTATCCTATGGTGCAGTGTGTGTTCACAAGCTTCTTTGACGCTACCATGAACCGCGAGGACATCTTTATCGGTTTCGCCAATTATGCGGAGTTGTTTCAGGACAAAGTATTTCTGGGCGCGCTGAAAAATACGGTGATTATCGTGGTGGTTTCCGTTCCGGTGACCTGTATCTTCTCCCTGTGGGTGAGCTCGGTCATCTATGATCTGGCAGGGCCGGCCTGCTCCGCATTCCGCTGCATCTTCTACCTTCCGGTTGTGACCGGATCGGTGGCCGTTGCCGTTGTGTGGAAGTGGATGTTCAACAACTATTACGGTATCTTTAACTACATAGGGACCAACACAGGTTTGATTGAGAAGAATATCAACTGGCTGGGTGACGAGAAGTTTGCGCTGGGCTGTATCATCCTGATACTGCTCACGACCTCGGTAGGACAGCCGATCGTTCTGTATGTGTCGGCGCTCAACAACGTGGACCAGTCGCTCGTGGAGGCCGCGGAGGTGGATGGTGCCACCAAATTCCAGTGCTTCTGGAAGATCAAGTGGCCGCAGATTATGCCGACCACGCTGTATATCCTGGTTATCACGACCATCAACAGCTTCCAGTGCTTTGCGCTGATACAGCTGCTGACAAGCGGTGGACCAAACCACAGCACAGACACCATCATGTACTATATTTACTACAATGCGTTTAAGCTGTACCGCTACGGTTACGGAAATGCGATGGGCGTAGTTCTTGCGATTATCATAGCCCTGCTCTCCGCAGTGCAGTTTAAGATGGCAGAGAGCAAATAGGAAGGGGGAAGTGTATATGAAACAGAAGCAGTTAAACCGTTCAACCTGTTACAAAATCATATCGGTTATCATTATCGCAATTTTGGCATTCACATTTGCCTTTCCGCTCTACTGGATTATCATCGGTTCCTTCAAGACACCGGCTGCCATCAACGCCACGACACCGCAGTGGTGGCCGCAGGAGTGGGTGCTCGACAACTACAGGAAGCTTTTCAGCAGACAGGTGGCGGCACTCTGGGAGATCAATATCCCGTTTACCAATATCACCTTTGCAGGGCCGGATGTGCCTGCGGCGATCCGCTGGCTCTTAAATACCGTGTTCATGGCAGTGGCAGCGATGCTGCTCACCTGCATCACGGCGGCTATGGCGGGCTATGCGCTTGCAAAAAAGCGCTTTGTCGGGCGCACGGTCGTGTTCTCCCTGATTGTGTGTGCGATGGCACTGCCGAAGCAGGTTATCCTGATTCCATTGCTTCGTGAGATGGCTTCGCTGGAACTGTACAACACGATATGGGCGGTTATCTTTCCGATCGTGGGCTGGCCGTTCGGCGTGTTCCTGATGAAGCAGTTCTCGGAGGGCATTCCGGGAGAGATGATGGAGGCTGCCAAGATTGACGGCGCAAATGAGTGGAAGACATTTTACACAATCGCACTTCCGCTGATTAAGCCGGGTATCGGTGCGCTGGCAATCTTTACCTTTATCAATTCGTGGAACGATTACTTTATGCAGCTGATCATGCTGACGAGCACCAAGAACCTGACCATCTCCCTTGGTATCGCAAAGCTGCAGGCGGAGAATGCGACGGATTTTGGCCTGATCATGGCGGGTGCATCGCTGGCGGCAATCCCGATTATCGTGATTTTCCTCATTTTCCAGAAGTATTTTACCAAGGGAATCACGATGGGGGCAGTGAAAGGCTAGGAGGTTTTGTATGATTTTTACAGAGATAGCAAATATCGGGCACTATCATGGCCTGGGCGAATATCTGGATAAGGCGGTCGATTATCTGAGCACGCACCCCCTCGACGGGATACAGGCGGGACACTACGAGATTGACGGCAAGATGGTGTACATGAATGTGTTTGACTATGAGACAATTCCCGAGGATGGCGCATTTTTTGAGGCACATAAAAAATACGCGGACATCCACATGACAGTGACGGGGGAGGAGATTGTCGGTGTATCGGATATGTGCAGGGTATCAGTAAAGACGTTTGACGAGGAGAAGGACCTTCTGGAGGTGGAGGGTCCTGTGGAGCACTACATCAGACTGATACCGGGGAAGGCGCTGATTACCCTGCCGGAGGACGCGCACAAGGTGAAGCTTGCCGCGGGCAGTCCCTCCGCAGTGAAGAAGGCAGTTATCAAAGTGTATATGGGATAAACAATCAAGGAGCGTGCTGCGGCGCGCAGAAAGGGGCAGATATGAGAGATATCAGCAAATATCAGGGAATTATTCCGGCGTTCTACGCCTGCTATGACGAGAAGGGCGAGGTTGATGAGGGACGTGTGGAGCAGCTGACAGATTATATGGTGAAGAAGGGCGTGAAGGGCGTGTATGTGGGCGGCTCCTCGGGCGAGTGCATCTATCAGAGCGTGGATGACAGGAAGCGCACGCTGGAGCGCGTGGTGCGTGCAAGTGATGGGAAACTGACCATAATCGCACATGTGGCGTGCAACAACACATCTGACAGCAGGGAGCTTGCAGCCCATGCACAGAGCCTTGGTGTGGATGCAATTGCGGCGATTCCGCCCATCTATTTCCATCTGCCGGAGTATGCCATCGCGCAGTACTGGAATGACATCTCTGACGCGGCGCCGGACACAGATTTCGTCATCTACAATATTCCGCAGCTCGCAGGTGTGGCGCTGACAATGCCGCTGTTTCGCGAGATGATAAAAAATCCCAGGGTGGCTGCGGTGAAGAACAGCTCCATGCCGACGCAGGACATTCAGATGTTCAAGTCCGAGGGCGGAGAGGACTTTGTGGTGTTCAACGGTCCCGACGAGCAGCTGGTCGCAGGTCTTGCGATCGGAGCGGACGGCGGAATCGGCGGTACATACGGTGTGATGCCAGAGCTTTACATCAGGATCATGGAGCTGGTGAATGCAGGAAAGCTGGATGAGGCACGCCAGATTCAGTATGCGGCCAACGAGATTATCTATGCAATGTGCGCATGTCATGGAAATATGTACGGCGTGATCAAGGAAATCCTGAAGATGCGCGAAGGACTTGACATTGGAGGCGTGCGCAGACCGCTGCCGTCACTCATACCGGAGGACATGGCACAGGTGAAAAAGTGCGCGGATATGATTGACAAGGCCATGGAGCGTTTTATATAGGAGGTTTCATATGACAAAACAGGAATTATTTGAGCGGATAAAAGGCAAGGTGATCGTCTCCTGTCAGGCAGTTCCGGGAGAACCCCTGTACGTGGAGGAAAAATCCATCATGTATCTGATGGCGCGCGCGGCAAAGCAGGCAGGACCGCCGATGATACGCACCAGCAGCATTCGGGATGTCGTGGCTATCAAGGAGGAGACAGGGCTGCCGGTCATTGGTCTTATCAAGGTGCAGTACGAGGGCTTTGAGAGCTACATCACACCCACAATGAAAGAGGTGGATGCGCTCGTGGAGGCGGGATCGGACATCATTGCGCTGGACTGCACAAACCAGAAGCGCGGGGACGGCAAAACCATCAGCGAGTTTATCACGGAGGTGCGCACAAAGTACCCGGATGCAGTTCTGATGGCGGACATCTCGACCTACGAGGAGGGCGTGAATGCGTGGAAGCTTGGCATGGACCTTGTGGGAACGACAATGAGCGGCTACACGGCGCATTCCCCAAAACTCAGCGGACCTGACTATGAGCTTGTAAAAATGCTGTCCGCCACGGTAGATATTCCGGTAATCGGTGAGGGCAGAGTGCACAATCCGGAGCAGGCGGTGGAGATGCTCGAGGCAGGCGCTTACGCAGTTGTGGTCGGCGGCGCCATCACAAGACCTCTTGAGATTGCGCAGCGCTTTATAAAGGCGGTGGAGAGCCGGTAATGAAGAAACATATTGTATGTTATGGGGATTCCAACACACATGGGTACTGCGCCGTCACAGGCGGGCGGTTTGACGAGACACAGCGCTGGTGCTGCCTGCTGCAGGAGAGGCTTGGCGAGAACTATCTGGTGATCGAGGAGGGACTGAGCGGGCGCACGACCAGCTTTACAGACCCGATTCATGAGGGGCTCAACGGGCTGGATTACATCTATCCGTGCCTGATGAGCCACGAGCCGGTTGACCTGCTGGTGATCATGCTTGGGACGAACGATACCAAGGAGCGTTTCGGTTCCTCGGCGGTGTGTATCGCGCTGGGGCTGAAACGGCTTGTCGCAAAGGCGATCGCGACGACGGACTGCTGGAATGGCGGGAAGCCGAATATCCTGATTGTCTCGCCCCAGAACATTGACGAAAAGTATATCGGTTCAGATGTCGGCGCGACGATGGGGCGCGGCTGTGCGGAGAAGTCGGCAGGGCTGGCGGAGGAGTTTTCCAAGATTGCGGAGCTGATGGGATGTCATTTTATGGATGCAGACGCAGTGATCACGGCGCCTGTCAATGACATCGACTATATGCACCTGTCGATGGAAGGGCACAGACAGCTGGCGGATGCGCTGGCGGAGAAGATTGGCGGGATATTTCAATAGCGGAAACAAATAATAGGGCTGCCGGGAAATGTAACTTGATTTTCCGGCAGTTTTTCAGATTGCCTAAATATTATATAAAACAGTGGAAAAGATACAGGAGTTGGTGGATATTATGCCACGCGACATGTGGAAGTCGCATGTTGTCTACAAAGGAAGGATTCGTAGAAGTCCTTGAGTTTACGCACTTTGCGAGAATTTTTAAGTTTAACCGAACACCTAAAATCGGAAAGAAAAAAGAGATTTCTCACGAGATTAAAGTGCCCGTAGTTATGGAACTCGTATGAGTGGACACAAAAATGTATCGTTCACAAACTCAATCATTACAGAAAAATCTTATCAACAACTGAATAATAGGTAAGTCGAAAGACCGCTTGTTTTCTCTATTTTTGTGGTATGGAGCAGGCGGTCTTTTTTGATTTTAGAACTGCCAGCATTCATCAGACACCTTGATAATCAAATTAAAAAGTAGGAGGACAAACAGATGGAGCAGACAGGCAAAAAGAGTATATGTGGGATTTTCGACCACAATGTACAGACGGAAAATGTAAAGATCAGCGAACTGCATGATTTTCAGGGGCATCCGTTCAAGGTAGAGCATGATATGCACCTTTTTAAATTATCAAAGAGTATTGAGGATAAGGGAGTGCTTGTGCCCTTGATTGTAAGACCAAACCCAATTGGATCAGGGTATGAAATCATCGCAGGGCACAGAAGAAAAGCGGCCAGCGAATGGGCAGGCATAGATACGGTTCCTGTGATGATTGTGCAGATGGATGATGTAGAAGCGACAATCGCGATGGTGGACAGTAATTTACAGCGGGAGCATATCAAGCCCAGTGAGAAAGCTTATGCCTATAAAATGAAGCTGGAAGCCATGAAGCAGCAGGAAAGAAGCTTACTGAACCTATGTCCCAAGCTGGGACAAAGCTGTCAAAGGATGTTGGAGAAAACGGAAAACCCATACTTCGTTCGGATGAACTTTTGGCAAAACAGGTTGGGGAGAGCCGGAATCAGATTGCAAGGTATATCCGTCTGACAAATCTTATTCCCAAAATCCTTGATATGGTAGATGAAGGAAAAATAGCGTTTACCATAGCAATGGAACTTTCTTATCTGAAGGAAGATGAACAGTATGAGCTTCATGCGGTGATGGATTTGGAGCAGTGTACACCG
>CAMWXA010000238.1 GCA_947178035.1 uncultured Lachnospiraceae bacterium
CAGGGCGGTTAGTGGACTTTAAGAATCAGGCAATGCTGCTGGATGCATTTGAGCTGGTTCACAGGAAACATCCAGACTATTGCCTGAAAATATATGGGCATGATACACTGGATGGGACAAAAGAAATTTTGGAACGAAAAATCGAGGAAAATCATGCGGGTGCGTATGTGAAATTGATGGGGGGAAGCGATCGGCTGGAGAAGGAGATGAAAAATTCTGCGGTTTATGCCTTCTCCTCAGACTGGGAAGGTCTGCCCAATGCGCTTATGGAGGCGATGGCACTGCGGCTTCCAATTGTCGCCACAGACTGTCCTTGTGGAGGTCCGGCTACGATTATGAGCCATGGGAAGAATGGGCTGTTGGTTCCGATTAAGGATCCGCAGGCGCTTGCGGAGGGAATCTGTTATCTGATTGAGCATCCCAAAGAGGCCGGGAAAATGGCTGCGGAGGCAGGCAGGATTGCCGAGATTGCAAATGCGCAGGCAGTGTACGTGCAATGGAAACAATACCTTGAGAAAATATGCAGAAGGAGGGGATAGGAGATGTTTTCCTTTGAAGATTACAGGGAGATTATTCGGTTGATCCAATCGACGGGGAATTATGTATCTTCCTATGAGGAGGCACTTGGCCGGGAACGGTTTATTTTGATGCGTCATGACGTGGAGTACAGTGTGAGCAGAGCGTATGATTTGGCGAAGGTAGAGAGCAGTATGGACTTTACTTCAACCTTCTTTTTCCAGTGGACCAACAATTCCTACAATATCCTTTCCAGAAGAAATCTCAATATGGTGCGGGATATGCATGAGAGAGGGGAAAATATCGGTCTCCACTTTGCACTGAATGGCATGACAGATATGGAGCTGATTCGCAAACAGATTATCAAAGAGATGCATATGCTGAGTGAGATGCTTGGATTTGAGATTAACAAGTTTTCGATTCACAGACCTTCCCGGGATGTGCTGCGCGAGAATATTAAGCTTCCTGGGATTATCAACGCCTATCAGGATGAGTTTTTTACCTTTGCAGAAAAGGTATCGGAAGATACGGCATTAAAGATAAAATATATGTCAGACGCCAATCATATCTGGCGCTATGGATATCCCGACAGGAACAATATCTTTGGGCATGATAAGGTGCAAATCTTAACACATCCCTTTGCATGGACGAAGAAAGGGTACGACAATTTTGAGAACTATCAGAAGCTGATTCAGGAGAAATATGAGGAAATTGTGGACAGCGTGGATGGGGAGTGCAAGGATTTCGGGGAGTATCGGGACTGGTTTTTAGAGAAACAGATTTATCAATTAAAATAGTCAAAGGAAAAAGTGAGGATAGACGACACGATGATTTTCAACTCTTATATTTTTACACTGTGCTTTCTGCCTGTTGCAGTGATGATATATTTCATTCTAAATCGCGTGCAAAAGTATTCTTTATCAAAGTTTTGGCTGATTGCCCTCTCGCTGGTATTTGTGGGATTTGGCGATCGGTACGCAGTGACTTTCCTGGTGTCCAGCGCGTTGATTACATGGATACTGGGTATTCCATTGAGAAAATGCAGGCGCGGCAGCACCGTTTCCAAGGTGGTTCTGGGTATTGGTGTTGGAACCCAGATTGCAATTCTGGGGTATTTCAAATATGCATCTTTTTTGGTGCAGAATCTGAATCGATATTTGCACGCATCCTTTTCTCTCAGAGAGATTATGCTTCCAGTGGGAATCAGTTTTATTACGTTTCAGCAGATTGCCTTTCTGGTGGATTTGTACCGGGGAAAGATTTCACGAGTCTCTCTTGTGGACTATCTTTTTTATATTACTTATTTTCCCAAATTGGTTCAAGGGCCGATTACGAAATATGAGGATTTGGTTTCGCAGATGAATGATCCGGAGAACAGAAAAGCCAATATGGAAAACATTTCTTATGGTCTATGGCTGTTTGCAACAGGATTGGCAAGGAAGGTACTTTTGGCAGATGTGCTGTCGAAAGCGGTGAGCTGGGGATATGATTTGCCAGTTGCGAATTTGACGGCAATGGAAGCGCTGGTGGTGTCTCTTTGCTTTACCTTTCAGATCTATTTTGATTTCAGCGGATACAGTCATATGGCGTTGGGAATCTCGAAGATGCTGAATCTGACACTTCCAGACAATTTTGATTCGCCGTATCAGGCTGTCTCTGTCATCGAATTCTGGAAGCGCTGGCACATATCGTTGACAAGCTTTCTGCGCGAGTATTTATATTTTCCGCTGGGAGGGAGCAGAAAAGGAAAAGCCAGAACCTATCTGAATACAATGATTGTATTTCTGGTCAGCGGATTGTGGCATGGTGCCGCGTGGAATTATGTGTTTTGGGGAGGACTGCACGGGATTGGACAGTGCCTGAATAAAGCGTTTGAGAGACAGTGGGAAAAGCTGCATGTCGTATTTCGATGGCTGGTGACATTTAGTTTTGTCAATATGGCATGGATTTTCTTCCGCGCAGAGTCCGTTTCACACGCGTGGGAGATGATACAGAAAATATTGAAGATGGAAGATCTGACAATTGGCGGGTCGCTGCTGTCCTGTTTTGAACTGTCGGAGATTACTTTTTTAAAAGACTGGTTTCCTGTGATCGGAGAATTCCTTGGGCAGTATCCAGTGTTTGGACTAATTGTTTTTCTGCTGTTTATCTTTTTGCTTTGCTTTCATATCAGGGACAAAGTTACAACGTTTCGGCCGAGCATCGCAAAATGTATTCTTACGATTTTGCTGTTTAGCTGGTCGGTGGTATCGTTTTCAACGGTGGTGGAGTTTATCTATGGCGGTTTTTGATGGAGGCTTCTTATGAAAAAAGGGATAAGTGCGTGCGCTTATGTTTGGATTTCAATTGTTGGAATATTGGTTGTACTGCTCGCTTTTGCCGGGACGACGGTTTACGTAGACCCGCTGTTTCATTATCATGCGCCAATGGAGGGATTGGAGTATCCACTCTACGATGACCAATATATGAATGATGGCATCGTAAAGCATTTTGAGTACGATGCGGTTATTACGGGGTCTTCCATGTCAGCCAATTTCAAGGCATCGCTGTTTGGGGAACTGTTTGATACAAACGCGATCAAAGTGCCGCTATATGGGGCAAGTTACTGTGAAATTAACGAGCTGTTAGAGCAGGCGTTTGCACATAATGATCATATTACGCATGTTATGCGGGCTTTGGATTCCACGATGCTGGTGGTGGACAAGGATACCATTTACAGTTCGCATCGGCCGGAATATCTGTACGATGATGATCTTTTGAATGATATTGAGTATGTCCTGAACAAAGATATGTATTTTAAATTTACAGGGTATGTGTTTACTTATATGCGCCTTGGCGGAAAGAGCACCAATTTTGATGTATACCGAAATTATTCGGGCAGTTATGAGTATAACGGACAGCGTCTGAAGGAGTCGTATCGGGATCAAAGAACAGAGCGTGTGGACACATTGCAGGAGCTGTCGGAGGAAGATGTGCAGCTGCTGACAGAGAATCTGGAACAGAATGTGTTAGCGCTGGTAAAAGCGCATCCTGACACGGAGTTCTATTTATTTTTTCCGCCGTACAGTGTCTTGTATTTTGATGATTTGCGGCAGAAGGGTGAGCTGGATAAGATGCTGGATGCACATGAAGAGGCAATTGAATTGCTGCTTCCATATGACAATGTGCATTTGTATTCCTTTTTTGACAACTTTGACCTGACTTGTAATCTCTGGAATTATAGTGATACGCTGCACTATAACCAGGATGTGTGTGATGTCATACTATATAATATGGCAAGTGAGGAAGGACTGTTGACGGAGGAGAATTATGAGGATTATCTGGAACTGATACGGTTTTTCTATAATGAAGTGGACTATGATGGATTTTTGTACGAGTAAAAATAGTGCGTTCCATCTGGAAAGGCTGGATTTGATGGACATGATGGCGCAGTTAAGTACGGCAGAATCGGAGGAAAAATGTGCGGGATTTGCGGATTTATCACAAAAAAAAGGATTGCGTTGGAACAGTTAAAAGCGATGAATGATACAATGTATCACAGAGGACCCGATGACAGTGGTGAGGAATTGTATGATGCTGCGGGAGGATTTATCCTGGGCCTTGCGCAGAGACGGCTTTCGATCCTGGATCTCTCTTTGCTTGGGCATCAGCCGATGAATTCTGCGGATGGCAGGCTCTCGATTGTTTTTAATGGGGAGATCTACAACTATCAGGAGATCCGGCAGGAGCTCTGCGATTATCCCTTTCGGTCAAACTGCGATACAGAAGTGATCCTTGCGGCCTTCTTAAAGTGGGGGATTGCCTGTGTGGAGCATTTTAACGGAATGTTTGCGATTGCTCTTTATGACCGAAAGAAGGATGAGCTGTATTTGTGCCGGGACAGAATTGGCAAAAAACCATTGTACTACTGGTGGGAGCAGGATAGCGTGGTGTTTGGCTCGGAGTTGAAGCCAGTCATGAAAGCAATGGAATATATCGGTGATGGCCACAAGCGGATAAACAGACAGATTTTAGGGCGGTTTCTGTATCAGAAATACATTGCTGCGCCAGAGACTGTGTTTGAGCATGTTTTTCAGGTCAAACCAGGAGAGATTGTAAAGCTGCGCGTGAAGCGGCGGGAGAAGATGGATGCAGTACTCAGTGTAGACCGCTGGCAGTACTGGGATATCAAGACGGTGTACCACAGAGAGAAAGGAAGCGGCCCGGCGCATCCTGCGGATGCCTTGTCAGAGTTTCGGGCACTGCTGGAGCGTTCCGTGCGCTTGAGAATGGTGGCGGATGTGCCAGTGGGAACTTTTTTAAGCGGTGGCTATGATTCCTCGCTCGTCACTGCAGTAGCGCAGTCTGTTTGTGATATTCCAGTAAAAACCTTTTGTATTGGATTTGACGATCCGAAGTACAATGAGGCGGAATATGCAAAAAAAGTGGCGGATTATCTGGGAACAGATCACACGACGCTGATGATTTGTGAGAAGGATATGCTGGAACTGGTGGAGAGTATTCCGTATTATTATGATGAACCGTTTGCGGACAGTTCGCAGATTGCGACCATGCTGGTGTCTCAACTGGCCAGGCAGCAGGTGACTGTGGCGCTGTCAGGCGATGGCGGAGATGAATTTTTCTGTGGCTATAATCTGTACAAAAGGGTGGCACAGGCGCAGAAGCTGGATGCGCTTGGCGCAATTGCGCACGGGATCGGACAGGTGGCTGGCATTGAGGAGCGATATCCATTTAAACTGAAAGTGATTTCTAAGAATCGGGAGAAAAATGCAAAGACGCAGTTGATATCCGGGAACTATCTGGCAGTGGCAGAGCACATGACCGATATGGAGGAGGCGCTGCCGTGCTATTATGACTGGGAGCTTTCTTATGAGGAAGGGAATTGGCAGGTCAGGCGGATGCTGCTTGATATGGATACGTATCTGCCCAGTGACATTCTCACAAAGGTGGATAGGGCATCAATGAAATATTCACTTGAGACGCGCTGTCCGCTGCTGGATACTGCGGTGATGGAATTTGCTTTTCGGATTCCGCACGCACTGAAATATAAAAATGGCGTGAAAAAGAAAATACTAAAAGAGCTGGCATATCAGTATGTACCAAGAGAGCTGCTTGACAGGCCAAAGACAGGGTTTGGGGTACCGCTGGATCAGTGGCTTAGAGGACCATTGAGAGAAATGCTTCTGGATAATACACAGAGTAGTTTTCTGCAAAGACAGGGGTTATTTCATCCAAAGTACACTTCTGAATTTGTTCGTGGATATCTGGAGAGAGGAGACAAGGGAGCAGGCAGTGGCAGCAATTACTCCAGGACCGTATGGGCGCTGCTTGTATTCCAGCAGTGGTATAGGACATATATGCATTGAGAATTTATTTGGAGTCTATCTATGAAAAGAATCGCTTTATTTATCAGTTCCCTCCAGAAAGGAGGGTCTGAGCGGGTTATGGTGGAGCTTGCGGAGTATTTTCATGCGAGAAAATACGATGTGATTCTCGTGACCCAGTATCAAAACGAAAAGGAATATGACATTTCGCCGGAAATACGCCGGGTTTATTCGGAGCCGGATGAAGCGCTGCTGCAGGGAGGGCGCATTAGAAATTTTATCGTCCGTTTCAGCACACTTCGCGAAGTCTGGAAGGCGTATAAGCCAGATGTGGTCTTGTCTTTTCTCGGAAAAAATAATCTGATGGCTGTGGCGACAGCGGCATTTCTGCCATCGAAGGTGGCGGTTTCCGTGCGGGGAGAGCCTGCCATGGAATATGAAGGGAAGCTGATGCAGACTATCGCAAAGCTGGTCTTTCGGTTTGCGGACGGGGTGGTGCTCCAGACAGAAAGAGCACGTTCATTTTTCCCAAAAGCTGTCAGAAACAAGAGTGTGATCTTGCCCAATCCGCTAAGTCCACAGTTTTTGGACAGAAAAATTAGTGCGGAGCGGGAGGATTTGATCGTCGCTGCAGGCAGACTTGACGAGAACAAAAACCATGCGATGCTGATTCATGCCTTTGCCAAGATAGCGGAGGAGTATCCGACCGTGAAGCTTGTGATATATGGGGAGGGGGAACTTAGGACGGCATTGGAGATGCTTGTCGAAGAAAAGGGCCTATGTGACAGAATTTCTCTTCCAGGAAGTGTAAATGACATTGCAGACCGCATCTGCAAGGCGAGAATTTTTGCGCTGACTTCCAATACGGAGGGAATGCCAAACGCGATTATGGAGGCGATGGCTCTCGGAATCCCTGTCGTTGCGACGGATTGTCCCTGCGGGGGACCGGCGGCTCTGATCGAGAACGGCGTGAATGGAA
Source organism: uncultured Lachnospiraceae bacterium (assembly GCA_947178035.1). Lineage (GTDB taxonomy): Bacteria > Bacillota > Clostridia > Lachnospirales > Lachnospiraceae > COE1. Next base: position 6,820 of record CAMWXA010000238.1, read on the forward strand.
TGCTTGTG
>CAMWXA010000239.1 GCA_947178035.1 uncultured Lachnospiraceae bacterium
CAAATCGTCTGGCTGTGTCTGGGATGCTTCTGATTCCGACTCTGCACCTACACCTGTTTAGGGCAGTACAGGGTCTGGATTGAATGCTGCAGCGTCATAGGGGGCTCTGTGCTCATTCGCACCGTGCAGCAGATAGTGCTGATAAAGCGCATCTGCAGAGGTGCCAAGCGCCCATCCCGCTACGTCCGGATTCTGTTCCAGATACCATTCCGGGTCAAAAACTGCACCGTCAGCCATATACTGCGGAGCCGCGCATACAGAGATGCTGCTGCTTAGGATTGTAGCTGCCGCCACAGATAACAATAGTTTTTTCTTCATGTTGTAATTCCTCCGTTTTTGTGTTTTGTAATCATTATTTTACCTAACAGAGATAGTATACTTCTCTTATTGAGAAAAAGCAAGCAGTTTTAAGAAGTTTAGCTTTATTTTTAGGCTAACTTTGATTGCAAAGCATTTCCCAGAGAAAGAGTTGTCCTCCCAAAATAAAAAGTGCAAAGCCTCTTGATAATTCATAGACTTTGCATCTTTTGGTGGTGTATTCCGTTTTTATTTAGATTATTGTGCCTGTTTCAAGCCAACTTTCTGATTTATCTCTTGCATCACATTCGGAATACAAAGTCTATTCGATTTGCAATTGGAATAGATGGCTTTGAACAAGAGGTGTGAATTGTACTTTTTTCAAGGACACATGGCACTGGCTATTGAGGATTTCTTTATTTCGGAGTCTCGAAAACTCCAATTACGAGAAAAGAGTTGCAAATTCTCTGATAATCCAGTATAATATCTCTCGCAGAGAATACAAAAGTCTCTACAAGAGAAAAGTTAAATAATAATCTGTCCTTTGAGGAATTATTGAGCAAAACTTACAGGCTCCTGGCTAGATAAGTGTGATACAGGGACTGCGAAAGAGAGCAATTTGGAATTACAGGACGACAATTAGAAGGAGGAAGTGGATGAAAGGGTTAGAAATGATTTGGAAAAGAAAGAGAAAAAAGGGATTAAAGATGTTTACTGTCTGCTTGTCTCTCTGTCTGGCGTTGCTGCAGGTACAGACAGTTTGTGCCATGACAGTATATATGAGTGACGGGGAGGCGTATGAGGAAGGTTATATTTTTGTCGGAGAGAGTCATGTCGGCCTTCTGGCTCGGGCAATTGGCGACTGGACAAATGCAGAGGGTGATGTGAGCGGACTTTCTGGTGTTCGGTTTCTGTATCAGGAAGATGGTTCTATGTCGGTGCTTGAGAATGGGAAACCAAATACAATGTATATGAAAGGAAATCTGTTTTTTGTATTTGAAGGCTGGAGTGGAGGAAATGATCTTGCTGTACAGACAAACAAGACATATATATACAGTGATGGACAGGGAAATCGCGGCCGCGGCGTGGAGCGTGTGCATGAAATCATGGACATGAATCCGAATATAAGGCACTGGAATATTGTATGCTATCAGGGTACAGCAGCTTCTGCGCTTGAGAATGGAGCAAACCTCGGGAAGTATTATGTGGATTCTTATAGAAATTGGATTGAGTATGAGTTTCCGGAAGCGGATATTTATTTTCTGTCACATTCGACTATGACAAAATATTACAGGAGCAATAAGGAAAAAAACAGCATTAATAACGCGCTGGCAGCAGCATTTCCAGAGCGCTATCTGGATTATATGAATTTCTTTCAGGAACGCTATCCACAGGGAATGGCAGATCCATTGGAGCGATCGGATACACTTCACTGGAGTAATGAGACATACATAGGGTTGTTCACAGATATTATTCAGAGAATACAGCAGAATCGCGAAAGTCATAATAATATTGTGGAAGTAGCTGTGACCGATGCAGAGGCGGTACTCTATACAAATGACAATACCATCATATATTCTGTACCTGACTGGAATGGGGAAGTGCTTTTCGCAGAGTTGGAGACCGGGCTGCCGATTCATGTGACGGGTGTGACAGACAATGGATTTTTCCGTATTGATCTGGGTGAAATAACAGCCTATATTCATGGAGTGGGTCTGAGTGAGGCTTGGGAGGAGCAGATGGCGAATTGAGTTTATAGCAAAGTGTGATTTGCTGCCCTGTCATGACACAAATAGCAGGCACTATTTTCAGGTTACTGTTCAAGCTGTACGTTTTCTCACGGAATGCGCAGTTCAGCGCATTCCTGACCTGTGAACAGTAACATTTTCAGGCATCGACAAAATAAAACATAGGCGAAGGGCTTGAGATTTTTCTTAAAGAGAAGTATAGTATCTCACATAGAGAAAAACGCTGAAACAGATAACGAAGGAGATATGAAAGAAGCAGAAAAGAGCGAGCGTCTCTATAAAGAAAAGGATAGCAGTTTTTTGGCGCTGAACATCGTTGCGGTATGCATTTACTTGTGATATATCGCGTATGCTGCATGCTTCTTTTTTAGTCACAGCAACAGTGCAGATACTGAAGGAGGGTGAGAAGGAAATATTTGGGTGTATGATGTGAGAGGAGAGTTTCTGACTGATTTGGGAAGAAAGGAAGTGTTATATTTTATGAAAAACAGATTTGTGAGTGGCCTTATGGTGATGATGTTTTGCGTGTTTAGCCTGTTTCTGGATCTGCCAGTGCATGCCATGACTGTGTATGAGAGCGATGGTATTGTACATGAGGAAGGCTATATTATCATTGGGGAAAGCCATGCAATCAATACAGCGAGGGTGATCGGTGACAGGGCAGAAGCCGCTGGAAATACATTTCAGTGGGGTGGAACAGATATTTCATATGAATTCCAATGGGATGGCAGTATCGAGGTCACACCAGAAGGACTTCCAAACACGTTTCGGATGAAAGGAAATTTATTTGTTGTCTTTGAGGGGATTTCGCAGAAAACAGACGCAAAGACTCAGTGCAGCTATGAGTATATCTATAGCGATGGAAAAGGAACACAAGGGCGCGGCGTACAGAAAATACATGAGATTATTGACGGTAATCCCAATATCCTTCATTGGAACATTATTTCCATGTGTGGAGCATCTTCGGCAGGAAAAGGAAAAGCGGTTGCCGATATGTGCGTAGCTTCTTACCGGAATTGGATTGCGTATGAATTTCCAGAGGCGGACTGCTATTTTCTTTCGATTGCGACAAACAAAAAGTATTATAGACATCTGCAGGACAGGGATGTCTATAACCGCACGCTGGCAGCAGCATTTCCAGAGGAATTTTTGGATTATTCGGATTTTTATGCGGAGAGGTATCCAGAGAGACTTGTCGATACGATTCATTGGGATGATGAGACTTATGTTGATCTCATTGAAGATGTGCTCTGGAAAATTGAGGAGAGAAGGAGCGCGGAAAAACCAGATTCTATTACGGAGTATACTGTTACAGCATTGCAGGATATCTTGTACACAAATGATAAAACTGTGGTTTATGACTGTCCGGACTTGCGCGGGCGTGTGATATTGAATTCCTGTTCTGGGGGATTGCCTGTGCAGATAACGGGTATGACGGACAATAGATTTTATCAGATTGATTTGGGAGGAGCAGTTTATTATGTTCCAGAGACAGGACTGTCAATGTCAGAGCAGCAATAGAATACCATATGAAAAATCCCCTGGGCAGTCCGGCTGTACAGAGGATTTTGCTTCACCCCTCAGGATTGAGGGGCTGGAATATTGATGTGTCGAAGAGACGGTGTTATGTCTCGCTGTCAGTGACATTCTGTGTGATCATGACCTGCATTGCCGCAAGGATAATCTGAAGCTGTTTGTCTGTGCACTTGTGTGCGCAGTTGTTGACTTCTTGTATAAGGGGGCTGTTGCTTGCAGAGAGAAAGATAAGACTGTCCAATGATAGATTGAGAATGTCACAGAGCTTAAAAAGTACTTTGACCGATGGCATGCGGTGTTCGCTTTCCAGATGCATGTAGTGGACTGGTGAAATATCCACCAGTTCTGCAACTTGCTCTTGTGTGAGATTCCTTTTGATGCGCGCTGTGCGTATTGCATTTCCTAAAGTTCCTTTTTCCATATATATTCTCCTTTCTTTCTTGAGTATGCGTTTTTTGCATACTCTCAATAAGCATATAGAGAATAGAATTTGATGAAAACAAACAATGAGAGAAATAAAAGTCTCAATAAGAGAGGAAAAGAGACAGGATAGACGGAAAATTGGAAAAAATTAGTTCTCTGTGTGGGATGGTCAGATATTGTTATAAGTGCTGAACATTCTGCAATAAAATTCTTATAGTAAAGGGGGAGATAGGTTTTATCTGGAGTTATTGGGATCGACACCGAAGAAATTGTAAAATATTGAGACAGGTGGGTACATTTTTCCAGTGGATGTGTTATAATAAAAAACACAGCTGTCAGCGATAGACGATATATTTGTGGGCGAAACAAATGCTTCTTTATAGTTATTCATGATTTTGACGGAGCGATTCGTTATTGACAGTACTGAAACAAAACATTATATTATCCAGAAAAATAGGAGGAAGGGATCTATGAGAAACAAAAACAAAAAGTGTGTGATGGCGTGTGCGGCGATACTGGCGGCTTTTACCGTGATGTCTGCCGTATCTGGCAATCCGGTGACAGAAGAAAAAGGGAGCGGGACAGTGACCGAGGTTAGCATGGACTATACCGCGCAGGAGAATGTACTCCCAGTGAACTGGCTTGAGATGACAGGGGTGGATGCACAGCTGCTGCCGTCAGCGCAGCTGACCACACCGCAGGGCAATTTGTACCGCAGTGAGCTGACAAACGAATGGATTGATATCAGTCTGCAGAATCAGCGTCCAGTGGCGATCATGGTTGACAACGAGAAAGCGGCACTTCCGCATTACGGACTGACAGAGGCCGATGTTGTGTACGAGATGATGAACAGTACTGCGAACGGACGCATCACACGACTGATGGCAATCGTCAAGGATTGGGGGAAGATTACGCAGTTTGGAAATGTCCGGAGTGCGAGACAGACCAATTTTATGCTTGCAGCTGAGTGGAATGCCATCCTGTGTCATGACGGGGGACCATTCTACATTAATGAATGGGTTGCAAAGGATTATACAAACAATCTGAGCGGCGGCTTCTCCCGTATCAATAATGGAAAGAAACGGGAATATACAGAGTATATCTGTACAGGAGAGCTGGCGAAGAGAATCAAGGCGGCTGGCTATACCACAGAGTACAATCAATATTATCCCGGACAGCATTTTGTGTTCTCGGATACAGAGATTGATTTATCCACACATCCTGCTGCATTGCCATGTACCCATATTGTTCTGCCATTTCCACATAATCAGACACAGCTGGTGTACAATGCAGTGACGAAGACATATGATTATTATGAATATGGAAAGGCACATACAGATCCACTGCATAACAATGCACAACTCACTTTTAAGAATCTGCTGATACAGGACACTACATTCGCACAGTTGGATAAGGGTGGATACCTGATCTACAATGCGATGGATGTAGGGCGTTCTGGCTATTATATCACAAACGGAAAAGTGATTCAGGTGGTATGGGCAAAGCTAAGCGAGACAACTCCGACGATCTATTTTGACAAGCTGACCGGCCAGCAGATAGAGATCAATACTGGAAAAACTTATGTAGCGCTGGTACCTTCTGATTCTTGGCAGAACATCGTTATCCAGTAGGCGTAGTTAATCAAATTTTTTGCAGCTCATGACAGAGTTGTGGTACGCGGGATTGTCGGTCACATCTTCGTCAAACCACGCAGGCGGGATAAAGGCGTTTGCCATCTCCACACTCGGAAATTCCACTTCTGCCATGACGAGCGGCGCGAAGGGCGGCGCAAAGATATCGAGCTCTATCGAGAGCTTTGGCGTGGTTAGGGGTTTATAGCTGTCATCGAACTGCGGATTTTCGACGGGAATGACATATCTTTTCTTCGATATGACATTCCCGTCCGCTTTTTTTAGCAAATGCTGATAGGATGTTTCATCAAGGAGAAGATTGTATTCTTCGCGTGCCATTAGACCGCTGCCTTTATAAGTCAGATAGTAGGAGTCGTTTGATTTGCGGATGCGCACAACGGGCGATGTGTTTAAATAGGCCTGCTCAATGATTTTGCAGGGAAAGTTCTCCAGGTTTGCGGGCAGATTCTTTATCGTGTATTTTTTTTCGATTTCCATATTTTCCATGTGAATGCTATCCTTTCTATATTAATATATCATATCATTTTCAAGTTCCACTTTTTCTGGTGGGTTGTTTATTGTTTCCATATTAAATAGATATCATATCGTATCATTTTCAAGTTCCATTTTTCTGGTGGATTGTTTATTGTTTCCATATTAAATGATTTTGCATCGAAATACAAGGATAAAATGTGTTGATATGTTGTCCTGTGTTAGGAAACATAGCGGAGTGGGCAGCATCAGCAATGAAAAGGAGTGTGAATAAAATGCACAGTGTCACACGGATTTTGATTGTCATGCGGTGATAATATTTGTTGAAGATGGGTTGAAAGACACAGATGAGCAGTACGCCTCCCAGGCCGAAACCGATGGCGCTTGTCAGGCAGATGTGTCCGTTTACATTGCACAAATGTCCGCTGTAATCCCACCAGCGAACACCCCATTTCCATTCCAGCCAGACTCCTGAGAAATATTCCAATGTAGTGCACAGGATGCAGGAAAGAATAAAAACAGCGGCAGGGTGCTTTCGCAGCCTGTGGAGCAATAGAATCAAGATGACACAGCCAATACCATAGATGGGGAGATAGGGTCCCTGGTATACGCCTCTGTTTACGAATGTGTGTGCGGTTATCAGATAGAGCAGCACTTCCCAGAGCCATCCGGCGAAAGCAGTGGCAAAAAACAAT